>JAYVJI010000324.1:0-4123 GCA_043769435.1 Verrucomicrobiota bacterium | reverse complement strand
CCACCGGCGCGCTGGCCCCGAGGCTGACCATGTCCGGCCCCACGATGCCGCCCACGGCACCGATGGCGTGGCAAACCTGGCACTGGAGATGCGCGCGGCGGTAAATGGCCTCGCCGCGCGCGGGATCGCCGGAGGATTTCACCTCGGCCATCATCTGCGTGAGCTGCTCTGGTGTGAGCGCCATCACGGGCTGGAGTCCGCCCGCGATGGTGAGGGCTTCGACGAGGGCCTTCGTGTCGCCGCCCGTGGCGCTGGCGCGCTGCACGCCGGCAGTGGCGATGGCGGCGGGGATTTTCCTGTCCTTGAGCGCGGCGGCGAGAATGGCGGGGCCGTTCTTCTGTGCGAGGAAGGCGTCAAACAATTTTGCCGCAGGCGTGGGGTCTGTAAGCGATCCCAAAAACTCTGCACTGGAGGCTGCGGACTGAGCAGGATTCATTTTGCTCAGGGCTGCGAGGAAGTTTGATTTGGCCCCGGCGTCAGTGGCTTTGCCAAGTCCCTCGTGGAGAATGGCAAGACTCTCAGCATCTCCAATTTCAACGAGGGCATCCATCGCGGCTGGTGAGAGTTCAGGATGGTTGTCCCGGGAATAGTGCCCGAGCATCACTCGTTCGTGCTTCAACTGGTACGCCCCGATCAAACGGAGCACAACGGGCGTCACGACATCGTTGTTCACGTTGGCGATGAATCGAACCTGATGGCTGTCGATGCGGATGTTGCGTTGTTTCGCCGCAGAGAGGAGAGCGGCGGCGATTAGATTGTTGTCCACTTTGGAGCGCAACTCGACCAACTTCTCTAGGTCGCCCTTCGTCCCCAGCGCACCGACGATGGCGATGACATCCTTCACGCGATCTCCGGTGACTTTGCCCTCACTGACCATGGTGAGCAACGCGCCGACGGCCTCGGGCTTGTTGGCGGCTTTGAGGGCGTAGGCGATGTGGGCCACGTTGCCGCCGAAGGTGATCTCACCCTTCTGAAACGCCGGCAGCCACACGTCCGCCAGTTCGCTGCACGTCAGCCACAGCGCGAAGTCGAGGTTTTCGTCCATGGGGTGGTCGAGGGCGCGGCAGGCGGCTTCCACCGCTTGAGGCTTCGCGCTCATGCGCAGCGCGTTGATGGCTTCCAGCCTGACACGGGCTGCGGGCTCCGTGGCCAGCGGCGCAGTCATGCCAAATGCGGCCTCACCTCTGGCGTCGCGCAGCACCACTCCGAGCACGCGCGTGGCCACGGCTTTCATATCCGCGGTGCCTGCTAGCAGGGTCTGCAGCAGTTCGACATCAAACGGCCATTTTAAATCGAACTCCGCGGCGGACTGCACGGCCCATGTGATTTCGCGCAGCATCGCGCCGTCGCTTTTATTTTCAGCGAACGCTTTCTTCAGCGCGGTGAAAACCTCATCGTGATTCCGCGTGCGCAGCGCCTGCTTCGCCTCCAGCCGCACCCACTGCTCCGGCTCCTTCAGCAGCGCGATGAGTTCCTCCACGCTCTTCTTCGCATAGTCCACCTGCGGGCACTTCTCGCGGCCCTTTACGCTCACGCGCCAGATGCGGCCGTGGACGTGGTCGCGGCGCTCGTCGCGGAAGTCCACTTCGCCGTGCTGGATGATCGGGTTGTACCAGTCCGCAATGTACAAAGCGCCATCCGGTCCCAACTTCACATCCACAGGACGGAAGGAACCATGCGTGCTGCGGAGCACGTCCTCCATTTGCCGCGAGGCATAGCCGCTGCCCTGGTCACTGACTTTGAACCGGTTCACGCGATGGCCCCGGAAGTCGTTAGTGATCATGTCGCCTTGCCAGTCGTCGGGGAAGTGCCGGCCGCTGATGACCTCCAGACCGGCCTGCTTTGGCTGGCCGGGATTGAGCCCCTTGAGGATGCGCGGGCGCTGATTGGGCAGGCAAAAAAATGTGGCTCCGGGAAACGTGTAGTTGATCCCCTCGCCATAGGCTCCGTCAGTGACAAAGCTCTGCCCCCACTTGTCGAAGCTGTGGCCCCATGGATTCACGTGGCCCATGGCGAAGACTTCGAGCCGTCCGGTCTCGCGGCGGTATTGCCAGATGCCGCTGCCGCTGAGGCGGCGCACGCCGAACGGCGTCTCAATGTGCGCGTGAATGTAGACGCTCTGCATGAGGTAGAGGCAGCCGTCCGGCCCACGCTTGAAGCCGTGGAGTATGTGGTGCGTGTCTTCTGTTCCAAAGCCGCTGAGCAACACCTCGCGCGAGGCGGCTCTGCCATCCGGGCCTTCCTTCATAAAGAGCAGTTCCGTGCTGTTGGCCACATACGCTCCGCCATCGCCGGGGAGAATGCCGGTGGGAACAAGGAGGCCTTCATAGAAGACGGTACTCTTGTCTGCCTTGCCGTCGTGATCCGTGTCTTCCAGAATAAGAATCTGATCCGTCTGGTCCTGCCCGGGTTTTATGTGTGGATAGATAGCGCTGCTGGCCACCCAGAGCCGGCCTTTTTCATCCCATGCCATCTGGATGGGTTTGTGTATCATGGGCTCGCTGGCGAAGAGATTCACCTCCAGCCCGGCGGAGAGCTGAAAGGTGGCCATCTCAGCGGCGGGGTCGGTGTTGGGGATTTCCTTGAGGTCGCGCTGGGCGAGCGCAGCGGAGGCGAGGAGAGGAATGAGCGCGAGGCGTTTCATGATCGTGAGTATCGTGAGTGCAGGAGAAGCGGGATACGGACGTCCGTGGAGCGGCCCCGGCCAGCTTGCCAGGGAATCTTACTGCGCGCTGGCGGGGCAGAGATCGGGCTTGCCACACAGGAGATCCGGCGCAGGGCAGACTGATGAATAGTCATCCACATTCACCCGCCGGACGGCGTGGGTTCATCGCTGCCGCTGTCGGGGCCTCCTTGATTTCACGTATTGATGCAGCAGATGCCGCCTCCGGCCTGAAGGGGCGTATCAATCATTCAGTCTGCAAATGGTGCTATGACAAGATCCCCGTGAGTGAACTCTGCGCGGCGGCAAAGCAGATGGGGATGACTTCCATAGACCTGGTCGACCCAGTGGATTTCCCCGTCCTGAAGCAGCACGGGCTGACCTCTGCGATGGTCAGCTTTCCCACTATAGAAGGGCCCGGCGGAGAAAAGATAGGGAGCATCCCACATGGGTTCAACCGCACGGAACATCACGCATTACTGGTCAAGGCCTACACTCCGCTGCTGGAAGCCAGCGCTGCGGAGGGCATGAAGAAAGTGATCTGTTTTAGCGGAAACCGAAACGGCATGGACGACGCCACTGGGCTTAAGAATTGTGCTGCGGGATTGAAGCTGCTCATGCCTCAGGCGGAGCGGCTGGGCATCACTCTGGTGATGGAATTACTGAACAGCAGGGTAAATCATCCGGATTACATGTGTGACCACAGCGCGTGGGGCATCGAGCTTTGCAAGGCTGTGGGCAGCGAGCATTTCAAGTTGCTCTACGACATCTATCACATGCAAATCATGGAAGGGGACGTCATCGCCACCATCCGGAAGGGACACACGTACTTCGCACACTACCATACGGGCGGGGTGCCGGGCCGGGCGGAAATAGATGACAGCCAGGAGTTGTTCTATCCAGCGATCATGCGGGCCATCGTGGAGACCGGCTACAAGGGCTGGGTGGCGCAGGAATTCATTCCGAAACAGCCAGACAAAATCGCGTCGCTGAAACAAGCGGTTGGGATCTGTGATGTCTGAGGCATGACTGGCTGGGCAGTGGTGGCAGTCTCGTATGCCCTAGGTTGCGTGGTGACGGCCTACTATGTTGTCAGGTTCAGGACGGGAAAGGATTTACGGGATACTGGCAGCGGCACCGCGGGAGCCACTAATGCGGGGCGACTGCTGGGAAAGGGAGCCTATATTGGCATAGCGCTGGCCGACATCACAAAAGGCGTGCTGGCCGCATGGCTGGCTGGCGGGCTGAGTGACTGGTGGCAGGTGGCCGCCGGGCTGGCTGTGGTGGCCGGCCATATCTGGCCAGTGCAGCTGAGGGGACGCGGTGGAAAGGGCCTCGCGACAGCCTACGGAGTCATCTGCTGGCAGGCATCATGGACGGCGCTGGGTATGTGGGGCGTGCTTGCGATCATGCGGCTTTTCTTGAAAAAAACCGTGCCGGCCGGGCTGGCTTCGTTCGCAG
>JAYVJI010000323.1:0-1866 GCA_043769435.1 Verrucomicrobiota bacterium | reverse complement strand
CCGGCTATCCTGCCTCGCACGGTTGCATCCGTATGCCTCTTCCTATGGCTGAAGTCTTTTTTCACGCTGTTTCTGTGGGCACCCCGGTGACTATCGAGCAATAAACTGCTTCGCCCAAGGAGCCACTGACAAGCCATCGCCGTTCGAATGGAAAGGCCGGTTCCACAACAAACTAATAAACAACCACACGATCATGAACATGGAAATGCAAGACGCACGGCATATTATCGATAGTCTCAGGATGGGATTGCGAACTGACTGCAACCATCTTTACGAGCAGGAAAGCGACTTAGCGGTAATTCTGGAAATGGCGCGTCAGTTTGGCGTGACGCACGGTCGCGCTGCCGGATGGAGCAGTGCATGGGATCAAAGATGGGTGGAAATTTCTGGAATTCTGCGCCGCACTAGAGAGGCAGTCGATGACATGGACCGGGGCACGCAAACGAGCGAAGGCGCCTTGCTGGATGGAGCCCTCTTGGCATGGGATAAAATACAGATCGAGAGCGGCATGTTAGTAACCGCCCTCGGTGCTGTCCGCCAGCAGGCTATGCTGTTGGATCGGCTCATCTTGGATGATTGGAATGCCATCGCACAGGGCTTGGAGCCTCATTTGACGAAGCTCCATACCTGTGCCCGCGTGTTGCGCATTAGAGTAGAATTACAACGATTCAATTCCAAAGAAGGAGTGGACGGGACGGTGCAGCGCCTGCTCTCACGCATTGATTCAGATGTACCAGAAGAATTGCCGAAGGCAGTCGCGAAGAAAATAGATCTTCAAGCAGCAGCCCATGAACTACAACAAGAAAAGCATGAATCAGGGGGGCTGATGGATGTCGTCAAAGCCCTGCTGATGCGCGTCGAAACCCCGGAAGAACGGATGCAGGAAAAGCGCGCACTCAAGGAGGAGAAGGCTGAGAGCTGAAAGCTGAAAGTAGGGTTTCTACCCATGGCGGATTTCGCCTACTGCAGTTACGATCCGTATATTATGAAGCTAGAATATTTATTCGCCGTTTTGCTCATCGCTTTTGGAACTTTTGCTGTTTCTTATGGGATTATCAATGTCACTAGCAAGAGTGTTGTTCAGAAACGCGTCCAAAAATAAGCATCTATTTCTGCCGGTTTTTTTCGCCTTTCTTTGTTCCGTTTAGGTCCGGTCAGTGATCACTGCGGGGAATTGAATAGCGCTTTTCCGAGACTAGATCACTGAAAATCGGACGGCTTTCAGCCCTCAAAACCAACTCGTTACGCCTCCTAGGGCGTTGCCCTGGGCTGGGATAGGGCGCGCCGTTAGCGCTTCAGAAGGGCTGAAAGCCTATTCGATAGCAGCCAGGGCAACTCCCCTGGCGGGTGTGACCGCGCCGAGATGTAGCGGAACACGGCCATCTTGGCTGTGGCGGCTCGCGGTCGTCTCCACCGCGATGAGCAGCGGTCAAGATGACCGCTGGCCAACACAGGCGAGACGCACTGTGTTACTCTCGCCTTTTAAGAACATCACGGCGCGGTCACACCCCTCCCCTGGCATTCGCAAAGCATTCATTCTGAGTGCTGAAGGCCCGGCCTAGATCCGGAGAGCCAACGTCAAAATGCGCTAATCAATTGCACTGCGGGTATGCTCCCTCAATGTGCCTCTGAATGCAGGAAACGTCCTGCGCATTATTTGGTCGTTTATTTCTGGCATTGTGGACCTGGTCCCTTATATGCAGACCTTCTTGACCTGGAGCGGAAATGTCCTTATATGTCAGCATGATTCATTTTTCTGCGGTCTCCTTCATGACGATTCTCTTCCTTGGCGGCGTGGCGCTGGCGGAAGAGTCCCCCACATTCAGTGAGCATGTGGCGCCCGTGGTTTATGCTAAATGTGCGGCC
>JAYVJI010000322.1:0-12819 GCA_043769435.1 Verrucomicrobiota bacterium | reverse complement strand
GTCTGCGATTTGCCGGTGCCGGGCGGACCATGCACGACGAGGGCATTCGAATGCCGGGCTCGCCACACAGCCGTGGTCTGGCATGGATCGGCAGGAGCGATGAGTCGTGCTTCGGTTTGGGCGGTGAGAGAGTCGGTCGACGATGCCTCAGCGTCGCCGCTGGGTAGATTTCTTTCTCCCGCGAGAGCGCGAGGGTCGAGGAACAAAGCTGCCGGAAGATCGATGGCAGCGAGATCTGCTTTCATCCCTTCCATGTCGCGAAGGATACCGGAATTCGCCGTGGGGAAAAGGCCCATGACGGCACCGCAAATCAAGGTTGGATAGGAAGGCAGATCCTCGGTGCGCGGGACTTCGAGCAGACTTCCGTCCCAATCGTCAAGCTGGGCGTCGCCGGAAAAGAGCGGCGTGCCGCGGAGCAGGCTAATCAGCGCCCGAACTGCGCTGAGCGGATCATCCGTTAAATCCGAATTCTCCGACTCGATCTCCGTAGGCAGCGGACGTCGCGCTTCGCGCGCGATGGCGGCGAGCAGCACCTCATTGGAAGTCACGCGGCCTTCGCCCGATAGGCTAATCACGATCTGCGGACCGAGCACGTGCAACTCTATAGGCAAAAACACCAACGGCGCAAGGATGCGCGCAGTTCCACGCGCATGCTGACGATCCGGCGGCAGGCTGATCAAGGGAAAGCCTATGGCGAGTGCGCTCTCGCCGTGATCTCCCACATAGTCAGCGGCATCGGCTGAGATCGTGCGGAGTTTCGCAACGACTGCCTGCTGACGACGCCAGAGCGCCGCAGCTTCAGCTTGCTCAGGGGCATACGGCGCGAAAGCTGATTCGCGTTCTGGGGCCAGATGCTGAGCGCTGAGTTCGAGTCGTCCATCACGAAGTAGGCACTGAATAAATGACGTAGAGTCCGCACGACCAAGCGCACCGAGTTGCAAAACATCCAGCCTCTGGCGGCTGAAGTGCGGACGCGCATTCATGACCGGCCCAATCGCCAAAGATTGAGTAAGCCGCTCAATCAAAGCGAGCAAAATGGTCTCGCGAGTGCGAGTGTCCGGAACCTCAGACGTCATCGGAACACCCTTCGCGCGGCCGGCTGGCGCCGCAAGAGGCGTTGTCCACGCTTCTTCGCATCATTTGTCGGCGGGCCAGAGTCATCGCTTGGGTTTCCATCGTACGCACATAAACCGCATTTCCTGCTGGCCAGTTGGCGGGTGGATTTGTTACTCTCCTGTTATGCGCACATTATTCGCCTATCTCCTTTTAGTTGCCACTGCTGCCGCTGCGCCGGATTGTGTGGTGACGTTCAATGAAATCCACTATGCGCCGACGGCTGGGCCGGAGTGGGTGGAGTTGCATAATCAATTTAGCATTCCTGTGGATGTCGGTGGTTGGCGGCTCACTGGGGGGATCGACTTTACGATTCCTGAGGGCACGACGATGGGGCCGGGGGCGTATCTGGTGATCTCGGCAATGGCCAATACGCCGACTGCGGCGCTCGGGCCGTTCGTGGGCATCATGGACAATGCGGGCGAGGATATCCGCCTCAACACGCGTCATGGGCGGCTGATGGATCGCGTGCGTTACGACAATACGGGCGCATGGCCGACGTTGAGCGCGGGGGCTTCGCTGGCGAAGTCATGGGCGCTGTCTGCAAGCGAGCCGCCGCAGTCGTGGACCGCCAGCGCACAATCCGGCGGCACGCCGGGCGCGGAGAATTTTCCCGCTGGAGCAGCGGCTCCGGCGCCGGCGCAGCGGATTTCGTTTACGGCGGGCAGTCATTGGAAATACGAACCCACCGGCGCGACTCCGCCTGCGGGCTGGATGCTCTTCACTTACAATGACAGTGGCTGGGGCGAAGG
Organism: Verrucomicrobiota bacterium; assembly: GCA_043769435.1. Classification (GTDB taxonomy): domain Bacteria; phylum Verrucomicrobiota; class Verrucomicrobiia; order Verrucomicrobiales; family V1-33; genus JAYVJI01. Next base: position 10,954 of record JAYVJI010000322.1, on the reverse strand, counting down.
TGCGGGGATTCTTGGATCGGCCAGTGTCGCGGGCACGGCTCCGACGACTTCATTGCCTGCGCGGACGACCTATTATTTTAGAAAGGCCTTCGTGCTTCCGCCCGGCATCATGGCTCCGCAGCTTGTCCTAACAGGTCGGCTGCGCGGCGAGGCTCGTGTTTATCTGAATGGCACCGAGGTGCTGAATGCGCCGATGCAAAATGGTCCGCTGCATAAGCTCATCAATCCGACGGCGCTCGCGCCGGGCTCACATGAACTAGCGGTCGTTGTCACTGCTGATGCCACGGGCGCGGGCTGGGATGCGGCATTGGCGATGGCATCGTCGGATACTTCGGTGCCCGCGCCTCCAGCCGTGTTGAGCGGGCCGATCGTGATCAACGAAATTCATTACCACCAACGTCCGCAGTATCGCAGCCAAACTCCAGCGGTTCCGTATCTGGAAAACGCGACCGAATTCATCGAGCTGCACAATCGTGGCGGCGCGGATGTAAACATCAGCGGCTGGCGGCTCACGGATGCGGTGAGCTACACCATTCCCACCGGAACCACGATCGCTGCCGGTGGCTTTCTGGTGGTCAATCAAACGCAGTTCAGCGGCAGCCTCGGGGATGGAGGCGAGCGCGTGCGCCTGCGCGATGCCGCCGATGTTGTCGCTGATGAAGTCGCCTACGCCGATGGTGGTCGCTGGCCGGATGCCGCAGACGGCGGCGGCATGAGCCTTGAGCTACGCGACCCTCGCGCCGACAATGCGAAGGCCGAAGCATGGGCGGGCAGCCATGAGACTGCTGGCTGGCAAACCATCACCTACACAGCGCTCGGCACCGAGCCGCCGGGCACGAATCATCCGGACACATGGCGCGAGTTTCTCTTCGGTATGCTCGACTCCGGCGAGGTGCTCGTGGATGATGTTAGTGTCATCGAAGACCCGCTAGGCCCGCCAGGCACACCCGTGCAATTTGTGCAAAACGGCACGTTTGAAAGCGACACCGTTGGCCAAGCTCCAGCGAAGTGGCGTTGTCTCGGCACGCATAAATTGAGCACAGTCGTCAATGATCCAGATGGCGGCGGGAAGGTTTTGAAAATCGTCGCCACCGCCGAACTTGAGCATACCTACAACTGTTGCTCGACAACGAATGCGGGGAATCGCGTCATCAATACGACGAAAAATTATCAGATCAGTTTTCGTGCGAAATGGCTCAGCGGCAGCCCGCAGCTTAATAGCCGACTTTATTTCAATCGCGCTGCACGCACGACAATTCTCAGCCAACCAGAAACCACCGGCACGCCTGGCGCGGTGAACACGCGACGCGTGGCCAACATCGGTCCCACGGCGGACCGGCTCCGGCACTCGCCCGTCATCCCCACGGCGACTGTGCCCGTGCGCATCAGTGCAGACTTAGCGGATCCCGACGGCGTGGCGAGCGCCGTCGTTTTTTATAAGGTCGATAGCGGTGCGTGGCAGTCCGCAGGCATGGCGGGTGAAAACGGTGGGCGTTGGTATGGCATCGTGCCGGGGCAGCCGGATCGTGCGGTCGTGCAGTTTTACATTCAGGCGATCGATGGCGCGGGTGCGTCCTCTTTCTTCCCTGCCAAAGGTCCAGAGAGCCGCGCGCTCTTCCGCGTGGGCGATGGCGGCGGCGCGGCTCAGCAAGTGCGCACGAAGATCCGCTGCATCATGACCGCCGGCGATGCCGCCGGCCTGCATGATTCGCTGGCCAGTGTGAGCAATCATCGTTGGGGCTGCACCGTCATCGATGGCGAGCGCGATATTTATTACGACGCCAGCGTGCGCCTCCGCGCCGCGCCCTACGGTCGGCAAGGCACGCGCGCCGGATGGAACATCAGCGTTGGAGCGCACCAGCCATTCCGTGGCGTGCATAATAGCTTCGTCATCGACGGTGCTTTCAACATGCCGCGCGGCGATGGCACGGGTTGGTTGGAAAATACGATCGGGCCCAGCGTGAATGAAATGCTTTACCATACGATCGCCAATCGCGCGGGCGAAATCGCGGCCAGCTACGACGACGTCTGTTGGTTCCAAGCGCCGCTCACTTCCTACAATCGCCTCGCGCAGCTCAAGCTCGCGCGATTCAATAACAACTACCTCGATAGCATCTACGAAGGTGCCGATGCCGAGGGCTCGCTCTACAAACAAGAACTCATCTACTACCCAACGGCGACGGTCGATGGCAATCCCGAGAGCCTCAAGAATGCCTACAACCAAGTGCGTGAAATTGACATCCGTTCGCTCGGGCCATCCGTGGATAGTTATCGCTTCACCTACTTGCTGCAAAATCACACCGATCGCGACGACTTCGGCCGCATCATGAATATGGGCACCGCATTCGATTCGCCAGCCGGCACGCTCTACGCGAACAGCTTTGCCGCGATCGATACTGACAACTGGATGCGCGTGCTCGCGATGAATTCGCTAGTCGGCCTGCTCGATACTTATAACATGGGGCTCGCGCACAACATGATGTTCTACGCCCGTCCATCCGATGGCCGCGTGCTCCTCATGCCGTGGGATCAGGACCATGGATTTTACACGGCGACGAATGCGAACATCTTCGGCATCGGGTCGCACCGTGTGGCCGCCATCGTCGCGCTCGCGCAGAATCGCCGACTCTATTGCAAGCACTTGCTCAACTTTTGCGAGACTGGATTTCGCAATGACTACCTCGATCCCTTCGTCAATGCGCTGTGCAATTCCGCGCAGAAACCCGGCTACGCATTCAACTTCAAACAATGGATCGCGAACCGCCGCGCCTACGTGCTTAACCAAATCAACACGCAGCATCCGGCAGTCGCATTTCGCATCACGACCAATGATGGCGCGGACTTCACGGTTGGCACATCAAGCGCGACGCTCGCGGGGAATGGTTGGATCGACGTCCACGCCATTCGCCTCAACGCCACGGGGGAAACGTTGCCCGTGACATGGACCAGCGGCAGCGCATGGCAAGTCACCGTGCCCTTGGCAGGCGGTGCAAATTTAATCGCCATCACTGCGCTCAACATGGCGGGCACCGCCGTCGGTAGCGATACCATCACCGTCACGAACAACGGCCCGGAAGCCGCCAGCGCGGCCAATCTTGTGCTCAGCGAAATCAACTATCATCCCGCCGATCCTGATGGCGCGACGCTCGAATTCATTGAGCTGCAGAACATCGGCCCACGCGCTGTCGACTGCACTGGCGCGGCCTTCACGGCGGGCGTGACGTTCAGCTTCCCCGCTAACTACACGCTCCCCATCGGTGGCTACGCGCTCATCGTGCAAAACTCTGCCGCCTTCACCAGCCGCTATGGCGCAGGCCTACCGGTCGTCGGCGAATGGTCCGCAACCACACGACTCAGCAACGGCGGCGACCGCATCACGTTGTTGGATCGTGGCAGTGCAGCGATCAAAGATTTCGCCTACGATGACATCGCCCCATGGCCGACGGCACCTGATGGCGGCGGAAGAACGCTCGTGCTCATCGCCCCCGCGACCAATCCAGATCACGCGCTAGCCGCTAACTGGCGCGCCAGCGTGAACGACGGTGGCAGCCCCGGAGCCGCCGATCCACCGCCTGCCCCGCTCCGCTTCACGCCGGCGACCATAGATGCGGCGCTCGTGCAATCACCCGCCGTTGAGATCAACAATGGCACCGCCCGCGTGACATGGATCGAGCGCCGCGATCTCGATGGCATCACCGTCACCCCGGAGATCAGCCGCGACCTCATCGAGTGGGAAACGAACGCCGCTGGCCCATTGAACATCGTAAGCCGCACGACCGAAGCCGCTGGAATCCGCACCACTGCCGAACTCCACCCCGGCGCAGGCACCCTTTACTTCCGCCTTCGTATCAGCAGGGAATAGGCCGCATCACAGCAAATCACTAACAAGAACAATCAGAACTACGATGACTCTAACTCAACAATCTATGGCCGCTCCATTCTTAACCAAAACTGTTATGGCCATTGGCACTGCGGGAGTGTGGCTGGCTGGCTGCGCTCCTGTGTTTGCTGAGCCGAAGATCCACTACAGCCCGGCTGGGCCTGGCACGAGCCCGCAGCCTGCGATCAATGATGCAGCAGAGAAGGCGCACTTTACACTTTTGGCTGGAGGACGGGACCAAAACGGTGCTGATTTGGCGGTTCTGCACGATGGCAGGAAAGCTCCTGGGCCCGACGCCCCGCAGGCGGCATTTTTCTTTGATCTCAAGACTCAGACCGGGAGCTTCCGTATTGATCTTGGTTCAGGACGGAAGCTGCGGGAAATCTCGCCATGGTCCTGCCACTCCGGCGAGCGTGCTCCTCAGGTTTATCAGGTCTTTTCCGCAGAGGGTTCTGAGAAGAACTTTCAGGCAGCGCCAGCTGAGGGCAGTGATCCTGCAGCGCAAGGATGGCAACTGCTGGGTAAGGTCGATACCCGCGCTGAATACGGCAGCAAAGGCGGCGGGTATGCGGTGACAGTTCCCGTAGATTCACCGGCAGCATTCCGTTACCTGTTTTTTCAGGTTTCCCGCACCGGTGATGACCGCTTTGGTCAGACATTTTTCAATGAAGTGGATGTCATTTCCGCAGATGGGCCGCCCCTAGAATACGCCAGCGAACCAAAGCGGATCCTGAAGTCCTTTGCCACGGCGGACGACCGCTATCGTTTCACTATCGATGCGACTGAAGCACCTGCGCTGATGGCCTGGGCTGAGGAAAAGCTCGTGCCCGTGGTTCTGGAGTGGTACCCACGCACGGTGGAGTTGTTGCCCAGCGCGGACTATAAAGCTCCGTCCGTAGTCCTGCTGGAATTCAAGAATGATATGAAGGGCACTCCCGCTTATGCCATGGGTAACCGCATCAGCCTTAACGCGCCATGGTTCGAGAAGGAGAAAGCCGGCGAGGCGCGTGGCTGTGTCGTTCATGAAATGGTCCACGTGGTCCAGAACTACTGGCAGGCGAGGCAAACAAATCCCCGGCCTTCACCAAACCCCGGCTGGATCGTCGAGGGTATTCCTGACTACATTCGCTGGTTCCTCTATGAACCTGAATCGAGAGGAGCGGCGATCAGCGCTAGGGCATGGCCCGCTGCTAAGTATAATGACAGCTACCGGGTGTCTGCCAATTTTATAGACTGGGCCATCCTAACACATGGAAAATCCCTGCTAGCTGAACTCAATGCCGCCTGTCGCGAAGGCCGCTATGCCGATTCTTTCTGGAAGCAGGCCACCGGGCGAAGCATGGATGAACTCGGTCAGGACTGGCGTGCTGCCAATGCTCGGCGTCTGGGCCTAGCACCCTAGCATTAGCAGAATTTCGGAACGGGACCTGATCTCCTCACCGCCGCATGTCCACCATGATGGTCCGCCCTACACGAATACCCGCAGGTTTGGCAGGAAATACTCCTTGTCAGACCGATGGAGTCTGGCTAACCACAGTGCAGCATGATCACTGAAGCTTTTGTCGATGCCGCCGCCCCGAATGCTGATGCCATACGAAATGGCCGGGCGCTTGTTTCGAAAGGGAAGTTAGCGAAGCTTCACAGGACGGCAGATGGCGTGGTGATATTCGGTGAGTGCGCGGGGAGCGGCAGCACGCCTTACCGATGTTCGGTGGATTTTGCGGATGCGGCTAATCCAGTGGCGCGATGCTCTTGCCCCAGCCGTCAGTTTCCCTGTAAACATGGACTGGCGCTGATGTATGCGCTGGTGCAGGGGCTGCCGTTTACGGAAGCGGAGATGCCGGCGGATCTGGCTGAAAAGCGGGCCAAGGTGTTGACTAGGGTAGAAAAGAAAGCGGCAGCGGCAGCGGCTCCTGAACAACCAGTGAAGCCACGCACGGTAAACAAGTCTGCGCTTAAGAAAAAAATCGAAGCGCAACTCAAAGGGCTGGAAGTGTTGGAGACGCTGGTGGCGGATGTGGTGAGGGCCGGGCTTGGGGTATTGGATGCCAAAGCAGCCCTCGCAGTGGATTCGCAGGCGAAGCAACTTGGTGACGCTTTTCTGCCTGGAGCGCAGGGCGTGCTGAATGAGTTGACCGCGCTCTTCCGCGGCTCGGACGGGCGTTACCGTACATCCCTAACAACAACCGAAAGGGATGCCCTCTACCGTGAGGCGCTGGAAAGGCTGACCAGGGCTCATGCCATCGCGAAGCGGGGCCGGGAGTATCTGGAGCGGCGCCTAGCGGATGCGGAGCTGACACCGGATACCGGCTCGTCCATCGCCGCGTGGCTGGGTCACGCCTGGCAGCTTTCCGAGCTGGAGGCGCTGGGGTGTTTTGAAGTAAATGCCACTCTAGTCCAATTGTCGTTTGAATGCGAAACGAATCACGCGCGCGCGCAACACATTGATATGGGTGTGTGGGTGCATCTGGAGTCGGGGCGGCTTTTCCGGACACTGAATTTCCGACCGTTTAAAGCGGCCGCCCACATTCGACAGGAGGACAGTGTTTTTGAAGCGGTGAGCACCCCGAAGCTTTACATTTATCCTGGGGAGGGAGCGCCCAGGGCGCGCTGGGAGGAAGCGGCACCGCGCCCGGTGACAGCGGCTGATTGCGGCCGCATCCGTCAGGCCGCAGCACACAGCGTGGCTGAGATAGTGAAGGCGGCGCGTGATCAATTAAAGACGCCTTTGGCTGCGCGTGAGGTGTGGGTCATGATTCATTTTGCGCGACTAGGGAAGGCGGGCGCCCGGCACTTTATCGAGGACAACACCGGAGTGCGGATGGAGCTGGTGGATCCATTTGTGGACACGCGCATGCCGGCTTTGCCACTGTTGAGCGCGCTGCCACCGGCGGCGTTTGCAGACCAAACGCTGCTGGGCTGCGTGCGGCAGGATTGGGATCGTGGACGGCTCGTCATGGAGCCGGCCGCTATGGTCACGGACACCCGCGTCATCCGCCTAGGATACTAACACTTTTTGATTCCATCACCTTATCATGAGCCTTTCTCTGATCGCCGACACCGCCACTGAAGTAAATCGTCTCGCCATCGCGGGCAGCGCACTCGCGTCCGGCGACTATCGATTGAAAAAGATCCTGCCTCAACTTGAGGCCCTTGCTCCCAAAGCGCCTATCTTCGGACGCATCGCTCAGGGGGTGACTGCCGTGATCAGTGGAACGGACGCAGCGGTGGCGGGACGCGCGCTGCTGGATTTATCCACGCTGCTGACCGCTATTCAATACACGCAAAGCCCGCATGGGGTGGAGGGTGAGTTCGAACCGGTGGAGGCCACTGGAAGGGACTGGGTGCCGACGGTGGCGGGTTACCGTTCGCTTTCGGCGGTGGTGGAAGCGCTAACGCGGACCGGCCCTGGGCGGCTGGAAGTAGTGAAGGATGCGGCGGAGCGCGGGCTGTTCAAGGACCTGCGGTTAATGAAACCGGCCCTGGGGGCGCTTCACGACAGTTATGGAGAATTGTCAGACTATGTTTGCCGCAGCGTGCTCCCGCAGTTTGGAAATATCATCCTGCCCGCTTTGATCAGTGGATTTGATCCCAAGGGAGGCCGGCCTCATGCGCGCCGGATCACGGCGCTGTGTCTGATCGATCAGCAACAGGGCCGTGCCTTTTGCCGGACGGTGGCTGGCGATGCTACTAAGGAAGTAAAGGCTGCCATCATCGAGGTCCTAACGGGGTCCGCTGTGGATGCGGATTTTCTCACGGAACTCACCAGCAAACAAGGTGCCCGGACGCGAAAGGCTGCTACTTCCGGAACACCAACTCCTTGACTAACATTGACTAACGTTGATTGACATTGGCTAGCCTATTTTATGTCTTCCGATCTCCGACTCCCTGCCGAGCAGCTCTACCGTGATGAGCTGGATGCCCTGATAGCTGCTGAAAAGTATCCGGTGCCTAACGGGTGGCGCATGTCCCCACGGTCCGTGTTGATGTATATCTGCGGGGGAAAGGCGGGGAAGCAGGAGATTTCGCCGAAATACATTGGACATCAGCGGCTGGTGGAGATTGCTATTTCCACCCTTGTGACGGACCGGGCCTTGTTGCTTACAGGCGAGCCGGGGACTGCGAAGTCGTGGCTTTCTGAGCATTTGGCAGCGGCGGTCAATGGCGATTCCGGCCGGGTGGTGCAGGGCACAGCTGGAACCACTGAGGAGCAGATCCGCTATACATGGAACTACGCTATGCTGATCGCCAGCGGGCCGAGCGATGAGGCCTTGATCCGCAGTCCTATTTTCCGGGCCATGGAGTCAGGCGGATTGGCTAGGTTCGAGGAAATCACGCGATGCGCCTCGGAGGTGCAGGATGCGTTGATTTCCATCCTGTCAGAAAAGCGGCTATCGATTCCGGAACTGGCGCGGGAGATTCCAGCGCAGAAAGGCTTTTCGATCATCGCCACGGCCAATACGCGGGATCGCGGAGTGAATGATATGTCAGCGGCCTTGAAGCGGCGGTTTAACATCGTGGTGCTGCCTTCGCCTGCGGATTTGGAAACGGAGGTTTCTATAGTCAGGAAACGTGTGAGGGAATTATCCACGAGCCTAGATCTTGCCTCGGAACTGCCTGCTGCCAGCACCGCCGAGCAAGTATGCACGATCTTCCGTGAGCTGCGGATGGGGCAAACGCTGGATGGCAAGAACAAGGTGAAAACTCCAAGCGGTGCATTGAGCACGGCTGAGGCGATTTCCCTGCTGGCGAACAGCATGGCGCTGGCCGGGAACTTCGGCACGGGAAAAGTGGAGGCGGCAGACGTCGCCGCTGGGCTGCAGGGGGCCATCGTCAAGGATGATGACAAGGATCACGTGGTGTGGCAGGAGTATATAAACAACGTGATGAAAAAGCGCGGCGCGGCGTGGCGGGATTTGTTCAAGGCATGTGAGGAACGGAATGCCAGTGGAAACCGAGTGAAGGCTAAAGAAAAGGCAGACGAAGAAGCGGAAGAGGAAGAGGAAGAGGAAGAGGAAGAGGAGCAGGCGAAGTTATGAAAGGAAAAGTCCTGATGAATTTATTCGTGGGGATTGGCTGAAATGACAGCCGGCCCTCACATCTTCGGGGTACGCCATCTTTCGCCGATGGGCGCGTGGCACTTGCGGGCTTTTCTGGACCGGATAAAACCGAAGGCGGTGCTGATCGAAGGGATGTCTGATGCATCAGGGTTGCAGGCGGATCTGGTGAGCAAGGAGACTTGCCCGCCCGTGGCGGTGCTGGCATATACAGTTGAGCTTCCGGCGCGGTCGATCGTGTATCCGCTGGCACGCTATAGCCCGGAATACCAAGCGGCGCGGTGGGCGGCGCAACACCGGGCACTTTGCCGGTTCATGGACTTGCCTAGTGATGTCTTTCTGGCGCTGGGGGAGCTGGATCAGAAAGCGCGCCTAACGGCTAGTGCCCCACCGAAGGATGGCAGCGACGATGGTGAGAAAACGGAGGACGATGAGGGAGCGGATGCTGAGGTGGATGATGAACCGCTTTCGATGACCGGCATTTACGGGCATTTTGCCAGGGAAGCTGCGGAACCAGATTATGACTCGTGGTGGGAACGGCGGTTTGAACATGAGACGGCGGATGATTCCTACAGGCTGGCAGCACTTGCGTTTGGGAGTGGGCTGCGGGCTGCAGGTGCGCTAGCGGGGAGGAATGCAGCGGAGAATTTAGTTAGGGAGGCCTGGATGCGGCGGGAGATTCAGCGGGTGATCGCAGAGGGCATTCCTGCGCACAGGATTGTGGTGGTATGCGGAGCCTATCATGCCCCGGTGCTGGGGCTGGACCTGCCGCCGATGAGTGAGGAGGAGGTCAGAAGGCTGCCGCGCCGGGCGAGCAAGCTCACGCTGATGCCCTACACATATTTCCGACTGAGTACTCAAAGTGGCTATGGGGCTGGAAATCATGCGCCGGCTTATTTCGAGTTGATCTGGGACTGCCTGCAGACGGGTGGAGTAGAGGGAGTATCGCCGGAGTTTTTATCCCGGGTGGCGCGGTCTCTGCGCAAGTCCGGCACGCAGCGGTCGACGGCTGAAGTGATAGAGGGAGTGCGGCTGGCACGGACCCTAGCAGGGTTCCGCGGAGGGCTGGTGCCAACGCTGCGCGATCTGGAGGATGCGGCGACTACCTGCATCGGGCATGGGGAGCGGGCGTCGATAGCGGATGCGCTCGCGCGGGTGGAGGTAGGAACGGCGACGGGCAGCCTCAAGGAAGGGGTGAGTCAGACCTCTATCCAGGATGACTTTCTACGGGAGATGCAGCGGCTGAAGCTGATGGATTACCGCACTCCGGTGCTGCAAACACTGAAGCTTGATCTGCGGGAAAATCGGTTCGTGACCAGAGCAGACGCTGCTTTTATGGACCTGCATCGCTCGTTTTTCCTGCACCGGATGGCTGCGCTCGGTATTCCCTTTGCGCGGCTGCAGCCTACGCACCAAGGGGGCGGGACATGGGCGGAAGTGTGGGATCTGGCATGGACGCCGGAGGCGGAGATCACGCTGGTGGAGGCGGTGCTACTGGGAGAGACGGTGGAGGCGGCGGCCGGCTATCAATTTATGACAAAGCTGGCGGAATGCCAGGACATCAGCGCGGCGGCGGCAGTCGTGCGTGAGGCTTGTGAATGCGGGATGCCGGGGACGATGGAGCAGGCCCGGGCGGCAGTACAGCGGCTATCGGCAGATTCAGCAGCCTTGCCACAGATCGCGGCGGCGGCGCGGCAGATCGCGACGGTGGTGCGGTTTGGCAGTGTGCGGCAGGTGGATCCTGCTCCATTGGAGCCGCTGGTGGCGGAATTGTTTGTGCAGGCGTCACTGAATCTAACACATGCAGCGAACTGCGATGATGCGGCGGCGCGGGAGATTCTGACAGGGATGGATCATCTGCACGCGATCAATCAGGAGCTGCCGGAGCTAGTGGATGATGATCTGTGGCTGTATCACCTGGAGGGACTGGCGCAGGCAGATGACTTGAATGCGCTCCTATCAGGATTTGCGTGCGCACTGCTGCTGGAGCGGGGCCGGCTCCCGGATGAGGAGCTGG
>JAYVJI010000321.1:0-3458 GCA_043769435.1 Verrucomicrobiota bacterium | reverse complement strand
TTGCTTGAACCTTGAACCGTGGTTCCCTTCACCCACTATTAGTGTGCATAAATGAATAAAACATGAAATACGACTCTAGCAAATCGCCACTTGGGAAATTGCTTGGTCGGTGCCAGAGGCCGACTTTCAGTGCTCCCCTCTCGGAAAAGTGCTAATCAATTACCTCGCTCCGAGTATGAAGTGGAGAGCAGAGACCAGTGTGCATGTGTATCAAACACTTAGATGAATTCTTCCGGTCTCTTCGCTGGACGTTGGGCATAGCTTGTGAAAGAGCATCACTCCTCCCTTATTCAGTAACCCATCGGCCCCACTCACATGCCGGAAATTCTACTCCCTTGTCCACTTTGCCAGTCTGAACTCATCGTTGATGATGAGAATGCCGGTATGGAAGTGCTCTGTCCGCAATGCGCGGCGCACCTCCTTCTGCCGGTTGATCTGAGCGGGAAAACACCCGTAAAAGCAAAAACCGTACACGCGTTGCCGTCGGTGCCGCATGTTGAGCCGCATAAGGTGGAAAGCCCCAAAAATATTCCCCTAACCAAAAGCGGCCATGCGCTAGCAGCGCCCGCTCCGGCATCACCAGCAGAAGAGTCCCACGCCGCCCGCACTAGCCTGCCCCCCCGGCGCAAGCCGCCTGAGGAACGCCAGTTGCCAGTCACGCCTGCGGATAACCAGCCTGAACTGGAAAGCGCCACGCTGCCTAGGGCCGTCCTCCCCGAAAAGAGGGCCGTGGAGGACTACGAAGCCGCCGACCATCAGGCTGGAGGGCGTGCGCGGAAGCAGGCTGGTCAATTGCCTCCGGCAAAAGAGCCTGCTCCCGCTCATGGCGACCCGGTCAAAAAGCGCGAGCCGATACCCGCGCGGGGGGATGTGGAGATTCAGGCACCGGTTAGGAAAGCACCGGAGCCGCCCACCCCTGAGCCTGCCGCCCGTGCTGCGGCCACGGAAGCGCCAGCCGCTACCAGCGGGGCCGGGGATGCGCCAAGGGAAAAAAAATACCGGATCGGTGCGGCCCGGCAGGCCGCTTTTTCACCTTTGCATGAAGCGGATCTTTCCGCAGAAAACACGGGCCAGTGGGGTGGTGATGGGCCAGCGGAGCAGGTGTCCAGCCACCGCCGGACCTATAGCATCGGGCTGGTCCTTCTCGTTCTGGGCATCCTAGGAATTTCGGGTTATTTTCTCAACAAGTATTTCAACCCTGAAACCCTTGATGTTGGAAAAACGGGGACGTCTACAGATGTAGAGACAGACCTGAAGCGAATCAAAAAAATCTCGTCCAATCTGACAAAGTTTTTCAAGGCCGATACCCCAGAGGCCCTGACCAGTCTTAGTTACCTGCGGCTAGGCACAGGCGAACGTATCCGGAACTACTATAAAACCACACCACTCACGCCCAGACAGGTTGTGGTTTCTGAGAATACTCCCGCCCCGGTAAAGATCGGCTCCGGTTCTTATGTCCTGGTGACGGTAAAAATCGACGGCTACTTGAAACGGTCGATCCCGGTGTTTGAAAACGAAAAGGGCGAGCAACTCGTGGACTGGGAATACTACGTTTCATGGGCGCCGTTGCCGTGGACTGATTTCCTGAAAACAGGCAGTGAAAATGCCGGTGAGTACCGAGTGCGCCTGAATCCCGATCCGGCAAAGGGCTACTACAACTTTGCCTACTCAGATCGGTTCAAGTGGTTGTCGTTTGAGCTGATGGACCCGATGAATGAACAGAAATGCTACGCCTACTGCACTCTTGAGGAACCTGCCGGGCGCAGCATCAATGCGGCGATCCGGAAAGCCCGGGAAAGGACCGGCAGTGAGGTCACAGATCTTATCCTGCGTCTAAAATTTGAGCCGGAGGGCCAGAAGACAAATCAGGTGAGGATCATAGGGTTTGTCCAGGAGGGCTGGATCCAGCCCTGACCCGGTACAGGTCGTCAGGACTCCAGTTTGCCTGCCTCTCTGTAGCGGTAACCGATACCGCGGATGGTTTCTATGATCAGCGGCCGGGCTGGATCGGCCTCGACTTTACGCCTCAGCTGAGCGATGTGTTGATCCAGGGTGCGGCTCTCAGGATAGTGATCGAGCCCCCAGCATTGATCTAGGAAGGCGTCCCGGTGCACAGGCTTACCGGCATGGCTGTGCAGCATTTTCAGGATGGCCACCTCCCGCACACTCAGGTCTATGGATTGCCCCGCCCGCACGAACCGCAATTCCTCCGGGTAAACAGTCAGATCATGCATGATCAGTGCGTCCGGGCCATCCCTCCTGTTCAACGCCGCCCGGCGGCGGAGGGCTGCCCGCACCCGCGCCAGGAGTTCCCTCTTTCCAAACGGCTTTCTAATGAAATCATCCGCCCCCATTTCCAGGCCCACCACGATATCGATCTCCTCATTTTTCGCTGAGAGAAAAAGGATCGGAACTTGAACGTCCAGCGCGCGGATCCGCCGGCAAACCTCAAATCCGTCCATGCGCGGCATCATGATGTCTAGGCAAAGTAGGGCCGGACGATGCTGCCGCCAGAGGACCAGCGCCTCCTCGCCCTGGGTAGCCGGGATGGGGGAAAAGCCCTCGTCTGTGAGGCAGGCACAGACTGCTTCGAGGGTCAGGGGATCATCATCCGCGACGAGGATTTTCATGCTGCCGGTAACATTACGGCTGATGGATGGGCGGCGGCCAGCGGCGCGGCCATGGGCAACGGTTGCAGAGGAATGGAGACCTCGAAAATACTGCCCCTAGTTCCGTCCCGGTAAGTGATGCGGCCGCCCATCCGCCCGGCGAGATCGCGCGCGATAGCCAGACCCAGCCCGGTGCCGCTAACACCTTCTGTCAGGCTGGACGCCATCCTTTCAAATGGCAGGAACATTCGCTCCACATCCCCGGCAGGAATCCCCGGGCCATGATCGCTGACCGTCAGCACCATAGCCTCATTCCGCGCCTCCAGCGACACCTGCATCCAGCCACCGTCAGCCGCGTATTTTTCGACGTTGGACACGAGGTTCGCCGCGATTTGGGAAAACTCATCCGGTGCGCTCGTGACACTCAACCCCGCAGCCAGTGAGGTCTCTACAGCGATGCCGCGCCGCTCCAGAGCGGGGCGGAACTGATCGAGGACATGGCCGGTCAATAGTGCGGGATCGAAGCTGACAGACTGCAGCTTCCTCTCGCCGCGTTCACTGCGGGCGAAGCTCAGAACGTTATCCACCAGTCGGCCCAGCCGTGAGGCCTCTTCCATGGCAATGTCCAGCCGCCTCACGCTGGTCTGAGCGGTGTCCGGGGGCAGTGCATCCCGCGCCAGATCCAGTGAAAGCTTTATGTTAGTGAGTGGTGCGCCCAGCTCATGGGACACCCGGTTCACAAAAGAGACCCGGGCAGTGACCTCCCGCATCGCCCGGCGCTGCGCTCCGGCCATCTTCCATCCTAGGAATGCCATGCCTAGGGCCAGCGTGCCTGAGATCATCAGCGTC
>JAYVJI010000320.1:0-2862 GCA_043769435.1 Verrucomicrobiota bacterium | reverse complement strand
GTGACGTTCATCAGGCTTTTTTCAAGATATTCCGCGACGACGGATTCGTTCACTTTCAGGCCCTCTAGGCAGTGGTCGCTGAACGATCTCATGGTGTCGGTGAGCAGCCCGGTGCTGTGGAGAAAGTTATGCACCATGACGGGGTTGAAAACATTCAGTTCGAAATTCCCCTGACTGCCGCCGAAGCTGATGGCGGCATCATTCCCCATCACCTGCACGGCCACCATCGTCATGGCCTCGCTCTGCGTGGGGTTTACTTTTCCGGGCATGATGCTGGAGCCGGGCTCGTTCTCCGGCAGCTGTAGTTCGCGGAATCCGCAACGGGGACCGCTGCCCAGCCAGCGGATATCGTTGGCTATTTTCATGAGCGTGCCGGCTAGGGTTTTGAGGGCGCCGCTGGCGAAAACAAACTCATCGTGGGCGCTGAGTGCGGCAAATTTATTCGGGTGGCTGGCAAAGGGGAGGCTGGTGAGGCTGGCGATGCAGGCAGCGGCCCGGTCCGCAAATTCAGGGTGTGAATTCAGCCCTGTGCCCACTGCGGTGCCTCCGATAGCCAGATCATACAGACCCGGCAAAATAGATTCGATGCGTGCTATGTTCCGGTCCATCAGTGAGACGTAGCCGCCGAATTCCTGGCCAAAGGTGACGGGCGTGGCGTCTTGCAGATGGGTGCGGCCGACCTTGACGATGTGCGCGAATGCATCCGCCCGGCGCTGGAGCGCGTCCCGGAAGTAGCGGCAGGCGGGCAGGAGCCGGTGCACCACTTCCTCAGCCGCGGCGATGTGCATCGCGGTCGGGAACGTGTCGTTGCTGCTCTGTGACATATTCACGTGGTCATTCGGGTGGACTGGTGTCTTGCTGCCCATTTCACCGCCAGCCATTTCAATAGCGCGGTTGGAGATCACCTCATTGCCATTCATGTTGCTCTGGGTGCCACTCCCCGTCTGCCAGATGTGGACTGGAAAATGTGCGTCCAGTTTCCCCGCGATGACTTCGTCTGCGGCCGCAATAATGAGGTCTCTTTTATCAGGCGGCAGCTTGCCCAGATCTGCATTAACTATCGCGCAGGCTTTCTTCAGCAAGCCCATGGCGCGGATGACCGGACGCGGCATGACATCACTGCCGATAGCGAAAAAATGAACGCTGCGGGCGGTTTGCGCGCCATAATACTTGTCGTTGGGCACGTTGATGGCGCCCATGGTGTCGGTCTCGATGCGGTTGGTCATAGGCAGCATGGGTGAGTCATCAGACCGTGGCGGCAAGCGGAGGAACAAAAAAAACCGCCACTCCCTGCGAGGCAGGAAATGGCGGCTGGAAATCCCGGGCGGAGCCGGAAATGAGTTGCTGCTTACTTGTCCTTGTCCTTCTTTGGCTTACCGGGTTTGCCGGGCTCGCCTGGCTTACCGGACCTTGGAGCGGGTTTGAATTCTTCCAAGGTCAGCTTGCCGTCGCTGTCTTTGTCCTTTTTCTTGAACATGGCTTCGGCCTTGGTGGCGTCTTTTTTGCCCACTTTGAACTCCTCCAGAGTCACGGCGCTGTCGCTGTTGGCGTCCGCTTTCTTGAAGGCTTCTTCAGGAGTGTGCTTTGGCTTTTCAGGTTTTGCCGGGGCCGCTGGAGCCGCTGGAGCCGCTGGAGCCGCTGGAGCCGCTGGCTTTTTGTCCTGAGCGATGACTAGCGCCGGGGCGAGCAGGCAGGCGAGAATGATCTTTTTCATGTATGGTGTTGGTGTAGTTTGGTTGCGGGCTTTGGAGAAATACCATCGCGCGACATGGTAGTTGGCGACAGGCGGGGTTGTTATGGTTACACGCGAGTGCGTAAAGCGCCATTTTTTCCGGCAGGGGCTAACGCTTGCGCCCGGAGACTGGGGACGTAGGTCCAGCCCATGAAATCCTTGATTCACTGGTGGTCCCGTAACCACATAGCCGCCAATTTCCTCATGTGGGGGTTGGTGCTGTTGGGGCTGGCCGCTTGGTTCAAGCAGCGAAAGGAGATTTTCCCGGAGGTCTCAGCGGATGTCATTTCCATCACGGTGGCCTATCCGAATGCAGCCCCAGAGGAGATCGAAAAGGGAGTGTGCATACCGATAGAGGAGGCCATAGCGCAGGTGGACGGCGTGAAGCGAATTTACAGCCGGGCATCGGAAAATGTGGGGGCGGTCTTCGCACAGGTGCGGGATGGGTATGGTGTGCCGGAGGTACTGGCGCGGGTGAAGGCGCGGGTGGATGGCATCCGGAACTTCGCGGAGAGTGTGGAAAAACCGGTGATAGAAGAAATCCCCATCCGGCTGCAGACGATGAGTGTGGCGATCGTGGCGGATACCAATGAGAAGAATCTCCGGGCGATCGCGGAAACGGTGCGGGACAGTCTGCAGGCATTGCCAGATGTCACGAATGTGGATCTTGCCGGAGTGAAGCGGCATGAGATTGCTATAGAGGTGAGCGAGGCGTCGCTCCAGCGGCATGGGTTGACGTTTGATCAGGTCGCGGCGGCAGTGCGTGCGTCATCGCTGGATTTGCCGGGCGGATTTCTCAAGACGAACGCAGGCGAGGTGCTCATCCGCACGCAGTCCCGGAAATATACAGCGCAGGAATTCAGCGACATCCCCATCCTCACTAGGCCTGATGGCAGCCGGCTGCTGATGAGCGACGTGGCCTCCGTCGTGGATGGCTTTGAAGAGGTGGACCTGTATTCACGGTTTGACGGGAAGCCTGCTGCGGTGCTCAATATTTTTCGAAGCGGTGATGAGGATGCGCTCAAAGTGGCGGCGGCGGTGAAGGAATGGATGAAAACCGCGCCGCAGTTATTGCCTGAAGGCGTTCATCTGGAAGTGTGGAATGACATCAGCCTGCTGCTGAAGGGCCG
>JAYVJI010000319.1:0-4651 GCA_043769435.1 Verrucomicrobiota bacterium | reverse complement strand
CTAGTGTTAGCGACTTCTCCGCGTTGGTTTCCTGCGGCGAAAACCATTTGCCAATAGGGCTTCTCATAGGACTGGCTATCCCAGTCTCGTGATTGCTGTGTGTAGAGACCGTAGAAATTCGACTCCACTTGGGAGAGAGCTGTGTCTCCTTCCCAAAGTAGATACACATCGAGCTGACCAGTCCAGTCGGCCACCAAGTAAGTCCAGCCATGGTCCAATCCGTAAGAGTGGTTTGATACGCGGATGTCCTTGAGTGTTGCCAACGAATTTGTGCCAAGCATGAAGGGCAAATCGGAAGGTTGCACGCGGGCCTCAACAACCGACTCAAAAGCCATGCCGCGCGCCGAAGCAGTGAGTCCAGCAGCAGCTAGACTACCAGCCACAGCAGTAGCGTGGGTGTCTGCAAAACCAGCGCTCTGGAGCGATATCCTTGAGACTCCGCCCGACAAAAATTCCGGGTGGGTGTTGTCTGGCAACCCATCGAAGCCACCGTCCCACATGAGAACCTTTTTACCTGCACCAGTGAGGCCGGTACCGACAGTGCCCCCTTGGGCTGCTGGCCAGATGTGACGTGTCTTGATGAGTTCCGCATTCGCGGCATTCATGCTTTTGACGAATACAGGAGCGCCTCCGGGACGCAAGACGGTGGGGGAGGCTAGCCATGCACCGTTGCTAAAAAACGCTGCTGGAGCTAGACCGAGCGAATTAGCCAGATTGGTGGCCTGAGTAGTGGCGTTTTGCACAGCTGTTATTTTAGCAGGCGCGCTAGAGGCGGCAGCGGCGGATGTGGCAGCTAGAATCTGCTTGAACAATGCAGGTGTGGACCCATTTTTAAGCTCAGTGGCTTTGACGAATACTCGCACGGGATTTGTGCCGGTCGTCAAGCCTGGAGTGTTTTTCGTTGCTACAGTCTCGCTCTGGGCGTGACTGCAAGCGGCGCTTAATATGAGCGCAGCAACTGTCGCTTTAGTTTGCTCGTTTGCTCGTTTGCTCGTTTGCTCGTTTGCTCGTTTGCTCGTTTGCTCGTTTGCATGATGTTTTATTTGGTTTGATTAGGTTACTAAGGGTTGTGACTGGTAACAAACTATGAGTCACAAGCCATGATTTTACTAAGGCATGCAAGAAAATTGTCAAAGTCAATTTTCCCGCCACCGCCCCCCAATAAAAACCGAGCAGGCTTCGCCTGTTAAAATAAAATACGAATCAGGGGCTCTGCCCGCGACCCACGGAATCGAAGTCTATCTAGGGCATCCGCATGAAACAACGCAACACTTATGATAATTATGGAAGTTGTCAACATTTGCATTCTTTTGCCTTCCGGGGTCACCTCCAACCAACACGCGAGTCGGCGAGAAACCTCAGTTGCCCCGTAGGTCACCGTTATGATTTCTGTGCGTAACCCCTAGAGTTTATCGCATCACGAGCAATGATGAGTTGCAAGAATCGAAATCTTCGCCTAAGCACGTAGTTCTACTTTGTTATTCCGCCGTTGGAGTTCGGCCTTTAGGCCGCCGGGCTAGAGATGAGAGACGGGCTCAAGCCCGAACTCCAACCCACCCTGACAAAGTATAACTAGTAATCCTCTTATTTTGAACCTACCGTTCCACTTGGATTTTGAAAGCGCGCATTAATTGGCGGAACCGATGGTGTAAGTCATGCTATTGGTGACGTCCTTAGCGCCGACAATGTCGGTCGCAAATTTGGTTACCAGATCCTTCTCCGCCTGACTGGATGCCACTCCCGCGATAGCCACATTCCCTTCCGTCGTGACGATGGCCACTCTCAAATGGCTGGTGGAACGGTGCGACCACAGCGCCATCCGGACCGAAGCCGTGATAGAAGCATCGTCTATTCTGTCGGCGAGGGTTACGACAGGAGGGGCGGATGAGGTGGCCACCGTCATGTCGTTAATGACGCTTTTGACTCCTTCAATGTCTTTGGCGTATTCACCGGTCAGGTCTTTTTGCGCCAGACTTGAAGCTTCGCCATTTAGCGTTACCACGCCTTCCTTGACCTCCACCTTGGTGTGGATCGCGCTGACGCTGCGATGCATCGCCAAAGTGTTTTTGCGCCATCGATATTGACGATGCCAAGCTGGCCCACGCCGCACGCCTCGGTGCGGACCTCACCGTGAATGCCGGAAACGTCGATGCCGTGGAGAAAATGCGCCGCAGCACGGCTGGCGGCACCCACGGAGTGCTCATCCCCGCGCCATCGCTCGAGGCATTCAAGCAAGGCGTGGCGATGACGCGCAAGCTGGGCACCTGCGTACTAGTCGGCCTTCCCCCGGGCGAATTTCCCACGCCATTATTTGACGTGGTGGTGAACTGTATCACCATCCGGGGTTCATTCGTCGGCACCCGTCAGGACATGGCGGAAGCGCTGGCTTTTGCGGCGGATGGGCGGGTAAAAGCCGAAATAGAACGGCAACCCCTCTCGGCGATTAATGACGTGCTGACCCGGTTGGAGCAGGGCAAGGTGGCATCACGAGTGGTGATCGACTTTGCGGGACAGGGATAGCAATCATGTGCCATGAATAGGCTTTTTTTCCATGAGCTGGGCATTTGCTGCATGGCTTGAGAAGGACCGGGCATGAGGTGGGGTTTCACCCCATAGAGAAATCGGGGGAGAACTTCTATGATGGGGGTGAGTCTGTGAAGCAGTGCGCGGCTCATCCTTCCAAAAAAATGAAAGACACCATTTACAAAATAATTGAGCTGACAGGCACCTCGAAAGTCTCGATGGAGGATGCGGTCGGAAAGGCGCTGAAACGCGCCCACAAAACGCTCAAGCATCTTTCATGGTTCCAAGTCGTGGAGACGCGCGGCAGTATTGATTCAGGAAGAATCGATCGTTGGCAGGTCACGCTCAAAGTAGGTTTCGCCCTCGAAGACCCGGCTTAGGGCCATCCGGCAAGACGTGAGCCTGACTGGCGGAGGATTCTGTCTGGTCAGCCCGATCTAATTTTCAGGAATGCCATGAGGGAACCACCGGACAGCAATTGGGAAACTGCAGGGCACGTTAGAACCCTCGTCGTGCTGGGGGCCACGGGTGCCGGAATTTATCTTTGCTACCGCATGGCGGTGCCCTTCTTACCGGCGCTGACATGGGCGCTCGCATTGGCGGTTTTATTCACCCCGTTTCAGCATTGGTTGGAATGCAAAGTGAGAAGGCCCGGTGCGGCGGCTGCCCTCGCGGTCATCCTCATTGGAGCGATGGTGGTCGTGCCCGTGTTCTTTGTGGGGCAGCGGTTGATTTTGGAAGCGGCCAGAGGAGCGCAGACGGTGCAGTCGAAGGTTGATTCCGGTGAGTGGCGGCGACTGCTCGAATCCCAGCCCCGGCTCAAGCCTTGGGTTGACCGGATCGAAACCGAAATCGATGTCCCCGGCACCGTGCGATCCGCCGCCACCGGGCTGAGTGCCACAGCGGGAGCCATTCTCAAAGGATCGTTGATGCAGATCCTGGAATTCTGTCTGATCTTTTATTTGCTATTCTTTATGTTGAGGGACCGGCGGGCCGGGCTGGAGGCGCTGCGGTCGCTGTCCCCCCTGACGGCACCGGAAATGAAACACATTCTGATCCGCGTGGGGGATACAATCCATGCCACGATTTACGGGACGTTGGCGGTGGCTGCCATTCAAGGTCTGTTAGGAGGCTTGATGTTTTGGGCACTCGGATTGCCGGGACCATTGCTGTGGGGCGTCGTGATGGCGCTGCTGGCCATCGTGCCAGTGTTGGGGGCCTTTGTCGTTTGGCTGCCGGCGGCATTTTTTCTAGTGTTGGAAGGGCACCCCGGAAAAGCTGCGATCCTAGCCGCATGGGGCATGCTTGTGGTAGGGACGATTGATAATCTGCTGCGTCCCATGTTGGTAGGAAACCGACTGCACCTGCACACGGTCCTCGTATTCATTTCCGTGATCGGTGGCCTGATTGTCTTCGGTGCGTCAGGCCTCATTCTAGGGCCGGTGGTGTTCACGGTAACTCTTGTTCTGTTGGAACTCTGGCCCCACCGCGCTGCCGTTACTGCTATGAAAATGATGAAAACGAAACCTGCCGCCATCTCCCGATGGGAAAATGAAGGCGGACCGGAAGGCCCGGAAATAGGCGGTAATGCATGAATGCGGAAGCCGCCTCATCAACTTATTCCGGCTTGTTGTGGGCCACTTCAAAAGCCGGGTAAGGTGGGCGAAACAGCGCGCATCCCGTTGGAAATACGCCATTCCCAGGGATTTTCATAAATAAATCTATCATCCTCCCACTTAGGATGGAGTAAGTAGGGTTACACCCCATAGAGACCGAGCATGGTTCACGATAGGATGTCAGGTAATTCCAATCATCCAAATCCATGAAAACCACCATCCTCGCCTTCCTTAGCCTCGGCGGCCTTCTCCTTCTCTCCAACTGTACTACCGTGGTGAGCCCCGACCCGACCACGCAAACCACGGTCACCGAAGAGACCACCAACTTCCGTCCTTCCTCCACTACCGTGGAAACTCAAACCACCCGGAGTTACTAAGCCAGCGGCATCGCCACTATCAAGATCGTCAGTGAACGGCGGCACTCCGCCCGACATTTCCCGCAGGCAGCCATACCATCCCACCACACACACCGCACCTATGACCTCCCAGGAAGAATCCAACGAAATTTATAA
>JAYVJI010000318.1:0-16024 GCA_043769435.1 Verrucomicrobiota bacterium | reverse complement strand
GCTCCGCAGTTCACCCAAAAGGTGAAGGGGCAGCCTGCCGTAAAGGCTCACTGGCGTAGGGGTTGAGCGATTTTTCGGGGTTCAACTCACGTTTTTAGGGTTATTCAGGCATGCTTTCCGCTACGCTCCGGTTCCCCATCCTTCAGCCTCCGCGTGAGCGGCTGCCTCCGGGTTCATGTGGTTCACGCGGTGCCTGCTTTTACCTTCCGCCTGTGGCTCGTCGCTCCGGGACGAGTCTTCAACTATCGGCTATAGGCTGCACCCCATCCGAGGCGCTAGGTGTTTGGCGAGCGCTGTGTGTCATCAATGAATTGCGTCGATACGTTCAGGGATGGATGAACTACTTCGGCATCAGCCACACTTATGCGAGGATTTCGTTCACCACTTTTCCGCCATCTACTATCTCGATAGGACGGTCACCGGGAGCCATCAATTCCTTGTCAGCATTGATGCCCAACTGGTTATAGACCGTGGTGGCTAGGTTCTCAACGGTTAGCGGATCGTTCTCGGGCTCGGCGCCGAGGGCATCGGATGAACCGTAGACCATTCCCTTCTTCAGTCCCCCGCCGGCGAGCGCTACGGAGAAAACCTTAGGCCAGTGGTCGCGCCCACCTGTCGCATTGATCTTCGGAGTGCGACCGAACTCCGACGTAACCATCACCAGCGTGCTGTCCAGCAACCCACGCTCCGAGAGATCATTGATGAAGCGGGCAAAGGCTTGGTCAAATTTTGGCACTTGGCCGCCCATAGCACCCTGGATATTATCATGGTGATCCCAACCGCCATAGGTCACGCTAACAAACCGGACGCCTGCCTCCACCAGCCTGCGGGCCATCAATAGGCGCATCCCGGCTTCATTCTTTCCGTATTCGTCCTTCAATTTATCCGCCTCTTTTTCCAGAGCAAAGGCATCCCGCGCCTGAGGGCTGGATATCAACTTATAGGCATCCTGGTAAAAGGTATCCATGGCATTGAGGGAGTCAGACTTTTCGACGGCCTTGAAGTGGCTGTCCACGGTATCGAGGATCCCGCGGCGGCGGTTGAATCTTCCCTCAGTGATGCCGCCCGGCAGAGCCAGATCCTGCACGCGGAAGTTGCCCGCAGCGGGGTCGGCACCTAGGCTGAAGGGCCCATAAGCACTGCTCAAGTATCCGCTTCCGGCAAACTCATTCGGCTGTGATGGTATGCAAACATAAGGAGGTAGGCTGTTCCTGCTGCCAAATTCATGACTCACGACGCTGCCGAAACAAGGATACTGGAGCGCGGGGCTCGGACGGTAACCAGTAAACATGTTATGAGTGCCACGCTCGTGAGCGGCTTCTCCGTGCGTCATGCCCCGGCAAATCACAAGCTTGTCGGAAATCTCAGCGGTTTTTTTCCAGAGTTCGCCAAACTGCATCCCATCGACTTTAGTGTTGATCGGATTGAATGGGCCCTTGTATTCCGGGGGAGCAAATGGCTTCGGATCCCAGCTTTCCTGATGCGCCATGCCGCCGGGCAGGAAAATGTGAACCACGCTCTTGGCCTTGCCATCAACGGTGGCGTAGGTCTTCATGTCCGCACGGGATTTCATGCGAAAGAAATCACCGAGCGAGAGCCCGAGGGCAGTGCAGGTGCCGACGTGGAGAAATCCACGGCGGGACAAATGGTTGGCGTAGCGGGAATTGCGGTCCATAAAATTGGTGCGGGCTGAAGTAATAAGCTACGCTCTATACGGCGGTTCGCCAGCGGCTTTTCCTGAATTTTCAGGTATGGCTGACTATTTTTCCCGGCTCGCGATATGGACCCATGCCCCTTTTTTTGAGCCTACTAGAATATCCGGGAGACCATCGTTATTCAGATCAGTGGCAGTCACTTGAGTTCCTACACCACTTTCACTGTTGATGAGGTGGGCTGTGAAGGTGGCCTCGCCACTTTTTTTCCCCTGCTTCACCTCGTACCAATAGAGCACCGCAGGGTCGTTCACACCGCTGTCACCGCCCTTACCATCCGGCCCGGGGGCATGAGCCCACCAGCGCTTTCCGGTAGTAAAATCAGCCACGCCATCGCCATTGAAATCCGCCATGTCTATGGCGTGAAGCTGGCTGAATACAGGCTTCGCGGGGTCGCCGGATTTTTCCGGCATGATGTCATGCCTGGTAAACTCACCCGGTTTCCCCTGCTCGAACCAGGCCAACCCATAGCCATGAGCGGCCAGTGAAGTCAGCACATCAGCATCGCCATCCCCGTCAAAGTCCGAGGCAAACATCTGCGCACCTCCTGGTTCTGAAAAAGCAACCGGATGGAACTTCCATTCCGCCTGAGTCCGGTTATCCGCAGGCTGCTCCCACCAGCCATTTTTTTCCAGCAAATCCTGACGCTTGTCGCCATTCACATCGCCCATTCCCAGCCCGTGTGTGAAACGTCCGCCGGCGGCCTTGCCCGAGATGCGGGTGAATGGCCATTCCTTCGTGGGATCCTCACCGGGAGAAGCGTATCCGAAATACTCGGCGGAGCTGCAGACTATTTCAGGTTTGCCATCCCCTGTCACATCCAGCCAGCCGGGTGATTCATTATCAGTTACCTTGAGAATGCTGTGCCTAGCCCATTGGCCCTCACCGCTGCGGGGATTCTCAAACCAGTAGCTGTCCTCGCCCGGAAATCCAAGGACGAGCACGTCCGCAAAGCCATCCTTGTTTATGTCAGGAGCATAAGCCAGAAAGTTTTTGGAATAACCGCGGGGATCGATGGGAGCCGGCGTGTAAATGATGTGCTGCTTTTGGAAGTCCGGCCCTTCCCACCAAAATGGGCCATAGGCGACATCTGTCTTTCCGTCCTTGTTGAAGTCTCCAGCGGCGGCTCCTTCGGCGTGAAATTCCTTGCACAACTGCCGGGAACTCCACTTCACCTCACCCGCACAGATGGAGGAAAGCAGCCCCGGCAGACAGACGACAGCGAGGATGGATTTGATAGGCGTAAAGGGATGCATAGTCAGCATCCAGTTCAATGCATCCGCCGGATACAAAGCAAGTAATTTTCCGCACGCGCGGTGAAAGAATGTGGAAGACTCCACCGCTGCCGACGCAGAAATCCGCCCCTGCCCGCCTACGGAAGGCTCAAGGTTCCACGATCTCAAATACCCGCTCAATGTGCAGTGTGCGACCGGTGGCGATGTCCACCTCCACCCACACTCCGCAGACCTGAACCGGACCATCAGCCACAAGAAACCGGGCCGGCAGCCCAGTCCGGAAGCGGTGCAAAACCGGATCCACACGACTGCCGATCACGCTGTCCCGGGGCCCGCACATACCAGCATCACAAATGAATCCCGTGCCGCAGGGAAGGATGCGCTCATCTGCCGTCTGCACATGCGTGTGCGTGCCGGCCACTGCGCTGACCCTTCCGTCAAGGTGCCAGCCCATGGCTATCTTTTCACTCGTCGCCTCTGCATGGAAGTCTACAAAGATCACATGTGTCTCCAGCCGGATGGACTCCACCTCGGCGTCAACTGCAAGGAAGGGATTCTCGAGCGGCGGCTGCATGAATGTCCGCCCCTGCAGCGTGATCACCCCCACTTTTCCTTTGTCTGTTTCCAAGATCACACTGCCCTGCCCCGGAGCGGCATCAGGGTAATTCAGGGGCCGCAGGAGCCGGGGTTCGGTGGCCATGTATTCCTGGATTTCCATCTGATCCCATGCGTGGTCTCCCGTCGTCACCACGGTGGCTCCCGCCCGCATCAGGCCGATGCATATTTTGGGCGTGATGCCACGCCCCCCAGCTGCGTTCTCGCCATTGACGATGATGAAGTCAATGTTGTGCCGTTCCTTGAGCACAGGCAGGATTTCAGCCACGGCCTTACGGCCAGGCTCACCAAAAACATCCCCCAGAAAGAGCAGGCGCATCGTGGCTGGAGCCACGGCTTGTGTAGTATCAGATTGTTCCACGCTGCTGCCTACCACTGGTTAGTGCGGCTTGTCCATGAAAATTCCTGCCAACCTCCACTGCGCCCACTGCGCCCGTCCGTGTCAAAGGCTCTCCAAAAACTTCCGGTAGAAAGCAGTGCCCTTTTCCAATTCCTCCAAGGAAACCCACTCATCCGCTGTATGCGCCTGGGCGATACTGCCTGGACCGGCGGCAACAGATGGAATGCCGGCCTCGCTGAGCCATGCGGCGTCGCAAAACCACGGGGCTCCGGTCAAGCCATTGCCCGCCGCAGCCAGTTTCTGCACAAAAGAATTGTCAGCGGGAGTGTCCAGCGGGGCACAAAGCCCCATGCTTTCCAGCCTGACCATATCACTCC
The DNA here is from genome assembly GCA_043769435.1 of Verrucomicrobiota bacterium. Lineage (GTDB taxonomy): Bacteria > Verrucomicrobiota > Verrucomicrobiia > Verrucomicrobiales > V1-33 > JAYVJI01. The sequence goes on along the minus strand of JAYVJI010000318.1, from coordinate 11,745 downwards.
AGCCACGGTCCGCTAGGAATTCATGCAACAATTCCTCCAGTCCCCTCCGGTGCAGACCGGGCGTGAAGCGGATATCAAGGTGGGCAAGGCAGGTATCCGGCACAATATTAGTGCGGGAGCCCCCCCGGATGATCCCGATATTCACAGTACTGTCTCCCAGCACAGCGTGGCGGAATGCGAGGTCAGCCAGCGCGGGCCGCAACTCCCGGTTCACAGCGTCAAGCACAGGCAGCAGCTTGAGTATGGCGTTTTCCCCGCGCTCGGGAGTGCTGGCGTGGACAGCCTTTCCCGTGGTGTGCAGCGCCAGCCACCATGAGCCTTTGTGCGTGTGGACTACTGCGCAGCCCGTAGGCTCACCCACGAGGGCAAAGTCGTAGTCCGCATGGTGCTTCGCAAAATGCCTTGATCCCCACTGGCCAGTCTCCTCCCCCATGAATCCAGCGAAGGTGATCTCCGCGCCCAACTTCGGAATCCCCCCCCCGATCTCCGCCAGCGCGGCCAGCATGGCAGCCATGGTGCCCTTGGTATCACAGGCACCGCGGCCATAGAGCCGCCCATCACGGATTTCCGCCCCGAAAGGCGGAATCGTCATGCCGGCCACGGTCACCGTGTCGGTGTGCGGACCGAGCACGATCCTAGGTTTTCCCGGACGCCCTCCGGGAAACCGGGCGATGATGTTAGGCCTGCCAGGCAGCACCTCTTCATAGACCACCTCCGCCCCATGTTTGCGGCAGAACTCACCCGCAAAGTGGGCGACCTCCGATTCCCCGGTATTGGCTAGGTCGCTCTCGCCGTCCGGATTGACGCTGGGTATAGCGACCAGATCGCGACAGAGTCGCACCGAGAGAGGCAGGACCATGGGCTTATTGTTATTCGGGTTTCAATTTCGACCAGGAACAGTGCTGCCGGCGGGAGCATTCTTCGCAGTGCCATCTCCGGACTTTGCGGTCAGTTGCACGAGGTCACGCATGATGTTCATGGCCTCCATTTTCACCGGATCAAAACCATGGGGATATTCATTTGCAGTCTCGGTGCCGTCCTCATCATCTTCACCTCGCATGATCGCAGCGGTGTCCTTCTTTTTGGGAATCTGGTCATCCGTTTTCAGTGGCGCGTCTGCGGTCTCCTGTTCGATGGGATACACACGATAGGGATCCCCCGCCTTGTTCGCCTCAGCCACCCTTGCTTTGCGATCTTCGCGGTTTGCCTTCTGGCGCGCTTCATTAGATTTTTCTTCGCTGATCCGCTCCTCTTCGTTGAGAACGATGGTGTTCCTTTTGATGATGTCCTTGCGGCGGGAGACCTCGCCTTTGATGAATGCGAAGTCCTTGTTGGCATCAATGCGGGCAGCACTGCGCTTGGTCAGTTCTGCTATTGGAAGCGCCGGATAGTGATCAAATTCCACTGACTTGATGGTGCTGTGCGGCAATGGATCCTTCAGGAATTTCTCCCCTACTTCCAAGCCGTCATAGATGGATGGGAGGACAATATCGGAGGCCACTCCATCAAGTTGTGTTGATTCACCGTTGATGCGGAAAAACTTGGCAATGGTGACCTTCAGGCTACCGGCGCGTTCCTTGCTGCTCATGTAGGGCATAGCCTCTTTGAGGTTCAGAATGGTCTGCACGGTCCCCTTACCGAACGTCGTTTCATCCCCCACCACGACGGCCCTCCCGCTGTCCTGCAGCGCGGCGGCACAAATCTCGCTGGCCGAAGCGCTGGCGCGGTCAATGAGCACGACAAGCGGGCCATGGTACACCGGCTGCCCCTTCCATTTGCGGGTGTCAATACGCTCCCGGTTATCCTGCTGCTGGACCACCGGACCGGGCTTCACAAAGAGCCCGGTCATGCGGATAGCCTCTTCCAGCGATCCCCCGCCATTGCCACGCAGATCCAGTACCATGCCTTCCGCGCCCTCCTTCATCAGGCGGGTCAAAATGCGCTTGGTATGCTCCGAGCAACTCACGCCGCCGGAGTTACGGTTTTCCATGTCCGCGTAAAACGAGTCCAAGTTCAGCCACCCGATCTTCACCGGTGCCTTGCCTGTATTTGAGGGGTCGGAGCATTCTATCAATTCCCCTTTGGCCAGCGTGTCTTTCATCTCCACTTTCTCACGCACAATGACGATCTCGCGGATGATCGTGGGATCCTCCGCAGGCACCACTTTGAGCCTGACCGTGGTGTTCTCAGCCCCCCGGATTTTTTCAACAATCCGGTTCAGCTTCATGCCCTCCACGTCTTCCATTTCACCTTCCAGGCCCTGACCTACTCCCACGACGAGGTCACCTATCTTCAATAACCCGTTTTTATCAGCCGGCCCCGTTGGCACTAGGCTCTTGATTTCTGCGGCCCCGTCTTTTGCGCTCAAGACCGCGCCGATGCCGATCAGCGCCTTCTTCATGTCGATAGCAAAATTCGCCTGCTCCGGTGCGCTGAAATACTCACTGTGGGGATCGTAAGCCAGAGCGATGGAACTGAGAAAATAATTTGTCACGTCTTCCTCGTCATTCTCTTTGATCGTATCGAGATAACGCTTGTGCCGCTTGAGGACTTTTTGCTCAGGTGAATCAGGGGTTTTCTTTTCTACTTTCTTTTCCTCTGTTTTGGGGGCCTCCCCTTCCTTTTTCTCAGCCGCTTTTTTATCTGCTTTCTCCTTACGTCGTTCTTCCGCACGCCGGGCATTCAGGTGCTCCTGCAAGACCTCGCGGATGATCTCCTTGCGCCACAGTTCATCCAGCTCGGCCTCCGAGCTTGCCCACGCTGAGTCCTTCCGGGAAATCTCCACGGTTTCCTTGCCTTTGAAATCCATATTGCCTGCCTTTATCTGGGCCTCGATCTTGGCATACCGGGCGGTGAGCTTTTTCGCATAAAGATCGTAAATTTCGCGGGCGGGCTTCAGGTCCCGCTGCGGGACGCAGTCGTCCAGCGTCGTTGCGTATTTAGCCTTCAAGGCGTCCACCTCAGGTGCGATGAAGTAGAGCTTGCTGAAGTCCAGATACTCCATGTAGTTCCTCAGGGCACGGCGGGAAATATTGTCATCAAAATCCTGCTGATGGTAATGTGCATCCCCCAAAAGGTCCGCCACCGTCGCTGCCACTTCAGGAAAATCTGTTTTAAGATCCTCAGCCACTACGAGCGGCACGAGGAAAGGAGCGGCCAGCAGGGTGATTAGAGTAGGCGGAAGACGGAATTTCATAGATGGGAGAGAAAGAGGATCGGCTTGGACGGAATGAGATACTGTCGGATAGAGCGGGCGATTGTCCATCGTTTTGTCTAGTCCTTCCAAAATTTACAGCGCTGCACACAATGCGGCCCGGAAGGATACGCCTTTGCGTCCATTCCGGGCCACGCTGATTTTAGCGCTACTGGATTTAGTCTTGGATCACCATTACGCGTCCAAAGGCTCGGCCATCCGTCAGGAGGGGGGATTGAATGGTGAGGATTTCCAGTCCGCCGCCTATCGGCGTGATCACGGCGTCATGGGTGGGCAGGTCTTTCCAGAATTGCAGTTCGTGGGAGAATTGGGGAATGTAACGAACTCCGGGAAGGTTGGTGTTCCGAATCCAGGAGTAAGTAATGCTGGCTCCCGACTCACTGATAAGCGGCTGAATGAGCGGCAGCCCCGGTGCTGGAGCCGAGGTGCTCAAAAACCGGTGATCAGGGGTGAGCGGGTCCATGCCGAATGCTCTTTCCAGAAGGTTGCCCACGCAGTCTCCATCCGTATCTTCGTTAGGCGACTGCGAGTTACCCACCCGAAAGCCTGAGGGTGCGAAATCGCCGGCTGAGAGCACACAGGCATTTCCCAGACAATCCTCTGAATAGATTTCCGTGCTCCACAGACCATGAGGAGCCCCGGCCGGGATGGTAATCTGGCGGCGGAGTGTGCCGTGAAAGCGGGGCCCGGTGCATCCACTGCCATTCAACTCATAGCTTCCAGCAAAGGCTCCGTCCGGCTGATACAGGCTCACCGCGAACCGGCGCACCCCGGCTAGGTCCCACAGCTCTGCACTAACCTCCAGCATACCAGCGCCGCCGGCCAAATCCACGATCCGGGGATTGGCGGCAAAGCTAATGATATCCGGGCAAGAATCATCCACTTTTTCTCCCCGGGAAACGAACAACATGTTTTGGGAGCCCGCAGGAAAACCCTTGTCCATCATATATCCATACCGCGTTATTTGGACCGGCCCGGAAGTCCAGCTGACCAGTTCGACACTCGTCGGGTAAAATCCCGCTGGTGCATAAGCGGGAAGCGTGACTTCGAAGGCGTATTCTCCAGCGAACTCATCACCGGAGGTCCGGTCTGCGGCATCAAAGTAATAACTGGCCACCAGTTGGCCCGTGGGCTGCGTCAGGAGGAATACCCCGGAATCCAGAGGCACGGAGCCTCTGGCACGCAGCTTCACTTGCACCGGCTGTGGTTCTTCCTGGGCAGTGGGGGAGAGGGGGGTCAATACCATGTCAGCTAATTGCAGGGAGGGAGCATCAAATGGATAAACCCCGAATTGAAATGGAAGCGCGCAAGTGCCTCCCACTTGAAAATAATACGTGTGCCCTGCCTGGGTCTCAAAACAGATCCGGCTGTTCACCCCTCCGCCGCTCAACTGATCATCGTTGGCAGCGACTATCTGCGGGGGATAAGGAAACTTCGCAAAGGTCGGCCAGTTGTCATAGGCCGCCAGCACCGTATCACAATCCCTCGCAAAGGTAGCAGCCACTACCCAGCGCACATCAGGAGCCGTCCAGCGATACCACACTGACTGGCGCATATTCTGCGGAAGCGGTTCATCATTTTCCACAGTTGCCCCAGTATTGACAACTTCCACAAAAGCCGTGGAATCACTACCCAGTCCAATGGCTGAGGCGATGTTGTCATTAACGGGCTGTCCATCAGCGCGGCATTCTATCGGAAAAAGAACAGAGATACTGAAGGCAATCAGAGATACAAGAATATTCGTCGATTTAGTCATAACTCGGCTAATCTATAATAATCAAAACAAAGTGTCAAATGAAATAATTTTCCTATTATTAATAATTTAAAGCGAATGATTAAGTGACCAGAACTATTTAGATGCTCCATTATTACCGGCTTTGTAAGTCATAATTGCGATTAATCGCAATTTCCGTAACTTTCTGCTGGCAATTGTGTTTATGACTGCTTTATTCCCCATAAGCGCTCCAACTGCAAATCTACAAAAGGAGCCAGCTGCGGGTCAATTTTCTGAATTTTGTGATTTCTATTAACTATATGAACGCCAATCCCTTTGCGGCTGACATTCATCCCGATGGCTATTCCGTGGAAAGCGGGGCTCAGCTTCTGCATTCCGCCGCTCTGGGAACTCTGGAAAACCTCGTTGCTGCTGCCGGCAGCCGCCGACAAGACATCGCCGGCCAGGACGGTGGAGGTATTGTGGTATTACTCAAAGCGCCGCGGGCAGGCTTTGGGAAAAGCCACCTCATCGCCCGGCTGGGCGGCCAGCTTGAGGACCGCGCATTCGTGGTTCCAGTAGTTTGCGATCCCGACCGGGAGCAACAATGGTCACCGCTTTTGTGGCAGATGCTGGAGTCGTTTCACCAGGGTCGCGCCGGCAGTCTCAGCCTCCTGGATCTCATCGCCCGGCGGTTGTTTTCCCTTGTGAATCAGCGCCTCATCCAAGCCGGCCAGGTCCCCTGCTCACACCCCGCTGAGGCTATTTCCCGGCTGGACAGCCAGTTCACCAGCCTTTTCGATTTTGCTGATCCAGCCCAACCGGTGGCCGCATGGTTTGCCGAGCACTTCGAGCGGCTCCTGCCTTGGTCCAGCGAAGCATTCTCCAGCCTGACGGGCCTTTCTGCCGAGCCTGCCACCCACTGGCTGCGCATCCTCTGCGCCTATGCCCAGGCTGCTGTAGAGCCGGATGCCGTTCGCTCAGAAACGTTGCGCTGGAGCGTTCTCCAGCCCAGTGCCACCCCGGTCAATCAGGGCGGCATGAGCATAGTCAGCGCGCCTCCCGGGGGGGAAACCGGTGCCCGTGAACGCCTCGTGGAATTTTGCCGCGTCGCCGCAGCCGTGCGCCCGCTGGTATTGGCCTTTGACGATCTGGATGCCTTCTACCAGCGGCCAGACGCCGTCCAGCGCATCGCCGGCTTCATCACCGTGCTCAGACAGCGACTGACGCGCGCCGTCATGGTCCTCAGTGCAAATCAGGACCTGTGGACGCAGACATTCCTGAAGGCCCTGCCCAGTGCCATAGAGGACAGGCTGACCGGGCGCCAGGTCACCCTCAGCGGCCTCACGGTGGTGGATGCGGAGTCGCTCGTCCGCAGTCGGCTGGACGGCGCAAACGTCAGCGCCCTAGCCGCCGCTGCCTTCATGACCCGGCTGAACCTAGCCGCCTTTTTCGCACAGGAGGCCGGTCGTATGGTGTCCCCCCGGGCGGTCCTCCGTCACAGCGCTCAACAATGGGAGGAATTCATCACTCAGGCACGCCAGCAGCAGGCCTCGGCTGCGGATACTAACAGGCCCACTAGTCATGCCACCGCGTCCACAAACGATGCCCGCAGCGGTGAACATTCCTTTCAGCGGCTGAGGGAAAAACTGGATCAGATAAAAGCATCCAGCCGGCTCCAGTCGGAGCCTGGCTCGTCAGGAGCTGTCATCCAGGATGAGCAGCAGGAGCCCACCCACGCCCAGATTCCTGTCCGCGTGGCCACGCTGACACCCCACGAGTCAGTTTCCGCCCGCTACCGTCAACTCGTCGCACACTTCCAGGCCTCTCCATGGCTCATGATTGACCACGAACGGATTTACCATTTGCTGGAGGAAACCGGAAGGCGCATGGCCGTGGTCCGGTGGTCCGAAGTCCCAGTGCCCGGGACTAATGGCCTCAAAGCAGGCATGTGGACCACCCCGGAGGCTGAGATACTCTTTGGCACCGAACACGCGGATGACCGCAACTACTGGTCGGCGCTGAACTCCGCCGCCCGCCAGCGCAGCCAGCAAAACTCCGCCATCCCTTGCCGGCTCGCTGTCTTCTCCGCCGTCCAGTCACCTCTGAACCTGGCCGCGTGGATGCCCCCGGATGAAATCATCCACGCCCGCAGCCGCTACCTTGATCTGCAGCCACTGGAGCGCCAGGAACTCGCCGCACTCTACGCGGGGGATGAAATTCTGCGGGATGCCGCGCGCAATGCCCTGGCCCTCAATGCCTCAGATGCTTTTGCGCACATTGCGCCCGCCATCGAGTTTCTCTGGAAACGTCTCACCCGCGCCCGCTCCGCCGCACCCTGAACGGGCAGGCCAGCTACCGGCCCCGCTGGATCCCCAGGATCCGCAACTATCCGATAATCTCCCTCGCATCGCGGATGGGCACCTGAGTAAGGCTACTGATCTATGAGGATTTCTATTTTCTTTACCTGCCTGCTCCACGCCCTGATCATAACAGCCCCCGCTGCCGACGGTCCGATACGCGTTCTCTTCTTGGGACACGAAAGCGAACACCATAACAGCGCGGCATACGTTCCCCTGCTCATGTCGAGGTTTGGGCGGGACGGCATCTACTTCGACTACTACACCCAGCCGGACTGCCTGAATCCTGATACGCTGGGGCATTATGATTCCGTCCTTCTCTACGCGAATCACACTAACATTACGAACCCTCAGTATGAGGCTCTGAACAGCTTCATAGAATCGGGGCACGGCTTTCTGCCGGTCCATTGTGCGAGCGCCTGCTTTGGGAATGACCCGCGGTTCATAGCCCTGATCGGGGGCCGGTTCAAAGCCCACGGCACCGGGGTTTTCAAAGCAAGCATCGTGGACAAGACCCACCCGATACTTCAGGGGTCAATGAATATGAAACATGGGACGAAACTTACACCCACGACCAGCTGAATGAGCAAGGACGCAAGCTTCTGATGGAACGGGTGGAGGGCGACCACCGTGAGCCATGGGCCTGGGTGAGGGAGCAGGGAGCAGGGCCGCGTTTTCTATACCGCGAGCGGACATGACCAGCGCACCTGGGAAAACGCCGACTTCCAAAAGATGCTGGGCAATGCCGTGGTGTGGTCAGCAGGAGAGGAGCGCAAAGCCAGCTACCAGAAATTTCTAGCGCAGCGCGAGCCTGAACTGAGGGAGAAAAATGCCAACGTAGCCAACTACGAAAAGCGCCCGGAACCGCTGACGTTGCAGCTTCCCCTGAATGTAAAAGGCGCCATGGAGGGGACCCAGGTACCAGCTGACTGCAGGCTCGAACTATTCGCGAGCGAACCAGACATCAGCAAGCCCATCGCCTTCGTCTGGGACGAGCGGGGCCGCCTCTGGGTGGCGGAGACGACGGACTATCCCCACGGCGTGGTTGAGGGAGGTGAAGGCCATGACCGCATCAAAATTTGTGAAGACAGCGATGGAGACGGGCGTGCGGACAAGTTCACCGTCTTTGCCGATAAGCTGAACATCCCCACCGGTCTGGTCTTGGTGAATGGCGGGGTCATCGTGTCCCAGCCGCCACGGTTCATGTTTCTGAAAGACACGACTGGTGATGACAAGGCCGATACCCGTGAGGTGGTGATAGATGCGTGGGGCGTGCGGGACACCCATGCACAGGCGAGCAATCTGCACTACGGCTATGACAACTGGATCTATGGCTGTGTGGGCTACTCGAGCTTCGAGCGGAACGTTAACGGCAAGCTTACTAAATTCTCCATGGGAACCTACCGCTTTAAGGCGGATGGCTCCACGGTGGAGTTTCTCCATCAGTTTACCAATAATTCATGGGCGCACAGCTACAACGATGCCGGCGATCAATTCGGCGGCACCGCGAACGGGGCTCCTATATTTTTCGGAGGCATCCCCCAGACTGCCGTGCCTGAAGGCATGAGGGCGATGACGGCCAAAAAGATCAATACCGTAGAACTGGCCCACGCCATCACTCCAAATTTCCGCCAAGTCGATGTCTTCGGCGGCTACACGGCTGCTGCTGGATCCTCGTTCATTTATTCCAAAAACCTGCCGGCACGGTTTCAGGGGAAGGCGATGATCTGCGAGCCTACCATGAAGATCGTCTCACTGATGGATGTCCGCCCGGATGGCAGTGGATACAAGGCATTGGATGCCATGAACCTCTTTGCCAGCACCGATGAGTGGACCTCTCCGGTGTATGCTGAAGTAGGCCCTGATGGCGCCGTCTGGATAGCGGACTGGCAAAACTTCATCATTCAACACAACCCGACCCCAAGCGCCGGGAACGGTGGTTATGATGCGCAGACGGGAGTAGGCGGTGCCCACGTCAATGACTTGCGCGACCATAGCCGGGGCCGTGTTTACAGAGTAGTATGGAAAGGAGCAAAACCCACAAAGAAATCGCTCCACGGCGCTTCCTCTGCCGAGCTAACAGCTGCGCTCGGGGACGATGTGCAATACTGGCGCCTGCTGGCTCAAAAGAATCTAATCGAAGGGAAAAAGACAGATGCGGCGGATGCGCTGAAACAATTGATCACCACCAATGACGGAAATGTCGCCGCCATTCACGCGCTCTGGGCACTGAAGGGCCTCTCGCTCCTTGATAGCGCCACCCATCAGAGCGCCCTGCGGGCACGGGATGCAAAGCTCCGGCGCAATGCGATCCGCGCGCTTGATACTGACGCAGCTGCCCAGGCGCCTTACTTCGGAGCTGGGAGTTTCGCAGATGCGGCCCCCGGCACGAGGCTGGCGGCGTTTGTCAAGCTGGCTGAATTCCCTACCACTCCTGAGATCAAAACCCTGGCAGGCAAACTATCACTGGATGCCGCAGTCCAAAAAGATGATTGGCTGGATGAGGCAGCGAAAGTGCTGGCCAAGAAACACGGCGCGAGTGCCTACAAGGACGGCCCCAATCTGCTCATCAATGCCGACCTCGAGAAGGCAGGTGCGGACGGATTTCCCGAGGGCTGGAAACGCCGTGACTACCACAACAGCCCCGCCACTAAAGCCGCCCAGTGGAAAACCATCACGGGCGGGGAAAATGCCCACAGCGGACAATCTGCATTGCGGTGCATCACCCGCGGAGGAGCGGACACCAGCTTTTATCAGGACGTCACTATCAAGCCTAACACCAATTACAGGCTGAGCGGATGGGTAATGTCCCGCGGGCTTTCCGGTAAAATCAGCTTCAATGACCACATCGGCCGTGCGGAGACCGAACTAGTCAGGGCGCGCGATTCCAAATGGCAGCTGGTAGAAACCATCTTCAACAGTAAGAACCTCACCACTGCCAGCATCAACATTCTCCACGTGGCCAGAGGCGAGGGCTGCTTCGATGACGTGAAGCTCTGCGAACTACTGCCCGCGGAAGAAGTCGCGGAACAAGCCCCGACTGGAGACGCTAAACGCGGCGCGGACATCTTCTGGAAGCATCCCACTGCGGCCTGCTTCAACTGCCACATCCTGGGAGGCAAAGGCAGCCCAGTCGGCCCGCCCCTGGACGGCCTTGCTGCACGCAAGGATGCGGCCTACATCCAGCAAAGCCTGCTGGAGCCTAACAAAGTGCTTGCAGAAGGATTTGCCCAGCTGGGCGTATCTCCCATGCCGCCCATGGCCCTGATCCTGCAGCCTCAGGAAATAGCAGACATTCAGGCATTCCTCCAGACCTTGAAATGATCGCGTACTCTCCCTCATCGTGCTGGATGTCGATCGATTCATTCAGATGCATATGATAAAGGAAGCCCAAATCTCCAGCCGGATCGAAGGCACCAAGACAGAGATGGACGAGGCCCTCGAAGATGCCCCTGAGGAGATCTCCCCGGAAAAGCGCGACGATTAGCAGAAGGTGCAGAACTACGTGGACGCCATGATTCAAACCATCGCCGACCTCGCCACCCTCCGAGCTGTAGATTGCTCTTTGGTGATCCAAAATTGGCTCTTTGTTACGCACACCCCACTGAGCATCAACGTTTTATCTATGGACACCTTGGGCAGTTGCTGACCGTCCAACTTCTGTTTTTAGAATTATTATTCCCATCGAAAAGCAAGCCTGCACTTGAGCGCGGGAAAATGGAGCCGCATAGATAGGGAATGATAACCGACGAAATCCGGCAAAAAGCAGCACTCATCACCTTCGCCACCCGGGCCGACCGCAAGGGGCGGGCCTTTGCCCTGAAGTTTGACAGGGGAGGACTGATCACTGCGGTCGCCGTGGACGCCGTGAGTGGAAAGATCCACATGGTGGCCTACAAGAATGAAGAAACTCTCCGCCTAGCACTTGCGCTGGGAGAGGCGGTCTACTGGAGCCGCAGCCGCCAGGAAATCTGGCACAAAGTAGCTACCAGCGGATACACCCAGAAAATGCTGGAAATCCGCACAGACTGTGACCAGGACGCACTGGTGCTGCGCGCGGAACAGCGGGGAGCTGGTGCCTGCCAGCCTGGTAACCGCAGTTGCTTTTACCGCAGCATCATCCTGAATGGCACCGAGGCGGAGCTCAGGAGTGCTAACACTTCAGCGTGAGACTTCTCCGCCCAGCTTCTTATAACAGGAAAACCGCCCGCAGCACTCCCACAGTTTATTTCATGGCAACACAAATTCTCCATCACGACCGGCTCACTCAAGAGGGCGCGCTGCTCGTGCCTTCTCAACTGAGTGCCTCTGATATCAGCAGGCTGATAAAAATGTGCGGAGGCCGACGCGTAGCCCTGCTAACCGAGGCGGAAGGGGCCTACAGTGCGGATGTGAGCGCAGCCGTGCGGAGCAGTGGCCTGCCGGTTTTTTCCCGCACAGAGGGAAATTCCCATGCG
>JAYVJI010000317.1:0-9063 GCA_043769435.1 Verrucomicrobiota bacterium | reverse complement strand
GCTCCGCAGTTCACCCAAAAGGTGAAGGGGCAGCCTGCCGTAAAGGCTCACTGGCGTAGGGTTTGAGCGATTTTTCGGGGTTCAACTCACGTTTTTAGGTTTATCCTGTTAAGTTAAGACCCATGGCTTCCGCACCCGCTACCGGTGCGCTGATCATTATTTGACCGCCCCTCCCCCGGCTGCATCCAGCAGGTGGAGGGGGGGGGCTGGCTTGAGCTAGGAGGCCGGGTGGTCCGCGACAGGGCGCAGCAGGCACCGCCGGGGCACTCTATATGAGCACTCATTTCACTGCCTTCTCCCGTCTAAGTTTCTCCTACCTCTGCGCTACTGTGGGAGTTTCCATGCGTCATCCTGGATGGTCTGGAGGCGGATCACTTCCTCCGGTCGTCCAGCGCTTATGTTAGTCATCTCCATGGGGTCTGCCTTCAAATCGAACAACTCGATGGCCGCAGGTGCAGAAGGGTAGGACTTGTCAGGCCTGACTGTGGTGGGCAGGAGCAACTTGGACCAGCCATTGATAACGACGCGGGTGACGAGGCTCCTGGCAGGCTGGGTGAGGTCGTAAATATCGTGCGTATACGCCTCAACGAAGATGGATTTCCGGGCCGTCATTTTATCACGGTTCAGCAGATCTAGGCCAGGCAGTCCGGGAGGTGAGTTCACCCGGGCGATGTTGAGGATAGTCGGGGCAAAGTCGATGATTGAGGCCAAGGTTTGCTCATCCCGCAGGGGGGCGACCTTGCCTGGCCAGCGGATAAACATGGGGGTGCGGATACCCAGTTCATATGGAGAGAGTTTGTGGCGTCTGCCTGACTGGCCATTCGCGGCATCCCAGCCATTGTCAGCCAGATAGAGGATGACGGTATTCTCCTCCATTTTGTTTTTTGTCAGGAAGCGGTCCAACTCTCCTACTGTATGATCGAACCACTCTACCATAGCAAAGTATTTTTCCGCAGCGGCAGTGGGGCCTTTTCCTTGATAGGGTGCTAGGCGCTCTGGTGATGGATTGTGTGGCTGGTGGGGCATCATGGGAGCATACCAGACGAAGAATGGTTTTTTTTCTGCGGAGGCACTTGCCATGAAATCGAGGACCGGCTTCAGGCTCTTGCGCCCGATTTCGAGACCGGCATCGCCATGCCGTCCGGCGGTATCGGTCATGCCGTGAGTGAACCCTGCCTCATGGTATGTGGTGTTCCAGAGTTTGCCGCTTTGGAATGTCAGGTAACCAGCCTCATTCAAGGCGTTGGGCAGGATAAGCGGGTTGCTGAGCAGTTGCCGGGCCAGCGGATCGCGAGTCCCGGCCTTTGCTTTGTCAGCGGGTGGTGTAGCAAGGTCATTACCCGTGATGCCGTGCTGATGCGGCAGCCTTCCTGTGAGCAGGCACGCAAGCGATGGAGAGCAGACCGGCATCACATAGCCCCTGGTGTAAAGCAGACTGCCGGCTGCCATGCGGTCGAGGTTAGGCGTTTTCACGTCCTTGTGACCCATGAATCCATAATCTGGAAACCCGTGATCATCAGAGATTATCAGGATAATGTTAGGTTTCTGGACGTTGTTTTCCGCAGCCGGGAGCAGGCTGCATGTGAGCGATGGAAGCGCCAGGAAGGAGGCCAGAAATTTCAAAGTGGATTGCATGGATTTCATTTTCGGATGGACCGGGTTGCTGCTGGAAGTGATGCGGGCTTTTCAGGCAGTGCCAGAGAGATCCGGGCAAAAAAAGAGACCACAGGTTCAGCGAAAACCTGTGGCCTCAAAAGATTTGTTCGTGGCGGAGTTATTTCCAAGATGCCTTGAAATCGTCCAATGCGGATTTTAGGTCCGTTTCGCAATTCTCCAGCGTCTTTTCATTCGCGATTTTTTCCAGAAGCGGTTCTTTGCGGGTCAGCAAGTAGTTCTCCATGGCAGACTGACACTCGCGGACGCGGTCCACGGCGACGCTGTCGAAGTATCCCTTTTGAATGGCGTAAAGGTTGGCCACCATGATGGGCAGACTCTTGGGCTGATACTGCTGCTGCTTGAAGAGTTCCACGATGCGGGCACCGCGGTCCAGCTTAGCCTTGGTGGCAGCATCGAGGTCGGAACCAAACTGGGCAAAGGCAGCAAGCTCACGGAATTGCGCGAGGTCCAGCTTGATCGTGCCCGCCACTTTCTTGATGGCCTTTGTCTGTGCTGCCGAACCCACGCGGGATACGGAAAGTCCGACTGAAATGGCCGGGCGTATACCTTGATAGAACAAGTCGGTCTCAAGGAAGATCTGACCGTCAGTGATGGAAATCACATTGGTCGGAATATAGGCAGATACGTCTCCTGCCTGGGTCTCAATGATCGGGAGAGCGGTCAGCGAACCGCCGCCGTAGTTTTCATTCACCCGGGCGGAGCGCTCCAGCAACCGGCTGTGAAGGTAGAATACATCACCGGGATAGGCTTCGCGGCCTGAGGGGCGCTTCAGGATCAGGGAAACCTGACGGTAGGCGACGGCTTGCTTGGAAAGGTCATCAAACACGATCAAGGCGTCCTGCCCCTGATCCATGAACCACTCCCCCACGGCGCAGCCGGTGTAGGGAGCGAGATACTGGTTCACTGCGGAATCGGAGGCGGAAGCGCTCACGATGACCGTGTACTCCATGGCGCCTGCATCCTCTAGGGTCTTGACGACGCGGGCCACGTTGGACTGCTTTTGTCCGATGGCGACGTAGATGCAATAAAGCGGCTTATGGCCGGCCAGTTTGCCCTGCTCAGCAGCTTTGTTTTGGCGTGCCTGGGAAATGATAGTATCCACCGCAATGGTTGTTTTTCCAGTGGAGCGGTCACCGATGATGAGTTCCCGCTGGCCACGGCCGACCGGGATCATAGCATCGATGGAAAGAATACCGGTCTGCACCGGCACGGAGACCGATTTACGGGTGATGATGCCTGGGGCGATTTTTTCGACCGGGTATTGGGCATCGGCTACGATAGGGCCTTTGCCGTCCAGGGGTTCACCCAGAGTGCTGATCACGCGGCCGAGGAGGCCTTTGCCCACAGGGACAGAAAGCAGACGACCAGTGGTTTTCACTTCCTGACCGGCCTTGACGTGGTTGCCGGAACCGAGGAGCACACAGCCCACTTCGGTTTCCTCGAGGTTGAGGGCCAGACCGTAAAGCGGCGTTCCATCCGGACCGGGAGGGAATTCCACCATTTCATTGAGGGCGACGTCGCTGAGTCCTTCGACCTTGGCGGCTCCGTCACCGATTTCCCGGATAATGCCGGTGTTGGAGCGGGTGACGGCGGTTTTGAGACCGGAGATCTGGGCTTCGAGTTCCTGAAGTATACTGCTCATAGCAAAAATGTGGGAAGTGGTTGGATTGAGTTAAAAAGTTGGAAAAAATCAGTTGGAAAACGCGGTGCGAAGCGCGTCGATACGGGCCTTGACGCTGCCGTCCCAGACGGTGCTGCCGAGCTTGATCCGGAGGCCGCCGAGGAGTTCCGGGGTCACCTTGAAGTCCGCAGTAACGTCGGCCCCATGCTTGGCCCGTAGGTCATGGAGAACGCCGTCGCGCCCGGACTGCCCGAGGTCGCCTGCGCTCTCCACCACGGCTTGACGCTTGTCGAGTTCCAAGCGCAGCATCCGCTGGAAGGCGGTGAGGATGCCAATGTAGTGGCGGGGCTTTTCGGCAGCGACTTTACGGACCACTTCCCGGGCAGTGTTTTCATTCACCGTGCCATCTTTGAGGACAAGGCGTATGAACTGACGGGAGGTGCGGAGTGCTTCTTTGCTGACTTTCATGAGGCGGAGATCAATTGCTGCCAGCGTGGGCGATGGCTTCGCGGTTGAGGCGTGCCTTGTCGTCTTCGCTCAGGGTCTTGCCTGTCACGCGTGAGGTGGTCTCCACGATGAGGCGTCCAAAGTCACGCTTCAGTTCACCCATGACTTTATTGCGCTCCAACTCACTGGCGGCTTTTGCTTTGGTGACGATGCTGGCGGCCTCAGCGAGCGCTTTTTGGCGCTCCACTTCACCTACAGCAGCGGCAGCATCCTTGGCTTCCTTTATAAGGCGGTCCCCGTCAGCGTTGGCTTTGGCTAGGATCTCGGCGGCCTTGGCTTCTGATCCGGCCAGGTTTTCTTTGATGCTTTTCAGGTTGTCCTCGCCTTCAGCGATACGCCGACGGCGTTCTTCGAGGATAGCAGTGACCGGGCCAAATGCATACTTGGCGAGGATGAGGTAGACGGCTCCGAAAATGAGGATCTGCGCACAGAGTGGAGCCCAGTGAATACCGAGTTTGTTAAGAATTTCAGCCATGATTTGGAAAAGGAAAAGGATAGCGGGAGCGGGATAATTTCAGGGGGACCGGCGCACCGGTGGACGCCCGCGCGCCCACCGGTGACCGGGCTGGAAGCCCAGCGGAATTAACGTCCGCCGAGGGCGAGAATGAAGGCGTAAATGGCGATAGCTTCAGCCAGCGCCATGCCGATGATGGAAATCACGAGAATGTTACCGAATGCGCCGGGATTACGGCCCACTGCCTGAGCAGCGCCAAATCCAACGAGACCGATACCGATACCGGCTCCGGCTCCGGCGAGACCGAGAGTGATCGAGCCGTTCATTGAACCAGCTGAGGCCAGTTTCGCGGCTTCTGCGCCGGCTTCTACCAACATGGAGGTAAGTTCCATCATAGTGCTTGTGTAATGTAGTGTGGTTGTGTTTTGTGTTTCGTGCGCCCGCCCACGGTCAAGCCATGGTCACAGTCGCGAAATGCTCAGACGTGTTTCTTGTGGCCCTCGTCTTGCCCGTGACCGTGGTCGTCACCATGGTCATCGTGTCCCTCTTCGTGCGTCGTAGAGAGTTTGATAAATACAGTGCAAAGAATAGCAAAAACCATCCCCTGCAGCACTCCGACCAGTATTTCCAAGAAGTAAAACGGAAGGGGAATGAGCACGCTCAAGAGGAACTGGCCGAAGGGATTGCTGATGTATTTCGCACCGAGGCCACCCATGGCGTGGAGCAGGTTTTCTCCGGCAAATACGTTGCCATACAAGCGCAACGACAGCGTGACGGGACGGAAAAGGATGGAGACCACTTCAATCACTCCTACGATCAGGAATATCGGCATCAGGCCCCATTTCAGCGCGCCCTTCATTCCGCCCTTTGGTCCGAAAATGTGCAGGATGGTGCCCCAGACCCCCATCTCGCGGATAGTGATGAAGATCCACACCACAAAGGCCGCCAAAGCAATGCCTAGTGTGAGGTTCATATCAGCGGTAGCTGGCCGCAGAAACGGCGTAAAGCCTTTTTCTCCGCTAAACCCTATGGTACCGACCCCGGGCATTAGGCCAAACCAGTTGGCAATGGTGACAAAAATGAATATGGTGGCTATCAGAGGAAACGCCTTGGGAGCGATCCTCGGGCCCACGATGTTGCTGACCTGGCCGTAGAGAAACTCGATCATCATCTCCACCAAGTTTTGTTTCTTCCCGGGCACGGTGGAGATGTTTTTCATGGCCCCGCGGACAAACCACAGGATCAGACCAGTCACGACTGCCGCCACAAAAACGGAGTTGGTGAGAAAGGGCAGGAAGTCGTTGCCAAAGATGCCGCGTGCTTCAAACGGCACGCCTTCGTCGTGGCCTCCGGCGGCGAAAAAGGCGGGTACCGCCGTGTGAATGGATGAAAAGCTGCTCATTTTGGAGTCAGGAGGTGCAGAAAGTGGTCGGTTACGGGCTGGGTGGACGACTGTTTTCAGCGGCATGAAGGCCCGCTGATGGGCAATAATCCACCCGATGTTTGCAGGCGATAATCTGATGCGCCGGGGCTTGCAAGGCTAATTTGTGAAATTTTTCACAAGCCCCTGTTCTACGGGGAAATCGCATCGCTTTTCTGCTTGTTCAGCTTGTATACGAGGCCGGATTGGCCCCGCCTCCAGCTGGCGATCAGACCAGTGGCCAGCGCAGGCCCTCTCCCAGCCGCAATACGCGGGCCGTTTGCCCTAGGCGGGAACAGGCCCCGGT
Organism: Verrucomicrobiota bacterium; assembly: GCA_043769435.1. Lineage (GTDB taxonomy): Bacteria > Verrucomicrobiota > Verrucomicrobiia > Verrucomicrobiales > V1-33 > JAYVJI01. Next base: position 3,077 of record JAYVJI010000317.1, on the reverse strand, counting down.
GAATTCCGACGGGTCGGCCGTGTTGAATTCAAAAAGGTCAAAGTGATGGGGGATCACCAGCCCGGCGGCACATGCTTTGGCCAGTGCGGCAGCCTCGGTTCCGTTCAGATTTCCAGCCACCCGGCGCGCGGGCAGGTTGCCGTTAATGGGCAGCATCATGATGTCAGGCCTGGCTAGCAATAAAGCAGGGACGAGGCCGCCATGCCACAGGGTGTCGCCGCTGTGATACAGGGTGAAGTCCCCTGCCCTGATGATGAGGCTGAGGTAATGACAGCGCCCCTGGGCATCCCGGGCGATATCGTTATGAGCGGCGGCCAGCCCTGTGATGCTGAATCCACCCGCCTCCAGCGTGGTGCCGTCATCCAGCCCGTGCATGGAAACCAGCGCGCCGCCATGACCCAGCCGCGCCCTCGCGAAATCCACATTTGCTGCGGGCAGCACCATCTGGATCCCGGGATTGGCCTCCATCAAGGGCAGCAGGGTGGCAGCGTCCAGGTGATCTGTATGATTGTGACTGCTGGTGACGATATCGATATCTGTTAGCAATGCCGGATCCACGACGCGCTCACTCAGCCGAACGTGGGGCTTGTCCGTGTCGCGGTATTTTTCCGTGAGGGCATCTGACAGGTATGGATCCAGCAACAGCGTGTGCCCATTCCACCTGATAAGAAACCCGCTCTGGCCCAGCCACCAGAGATGGAGAAAATCCCGGCTCTGATCCACAGTGCGGATATCCGCCAGCAGTTCTAGATCTCTGCGAAAGGCGGGAATCAGGCTCATGTCAGTAATGTCAGTAATCGCAGCGGGCCATTAGTCTATTTAGAATGGCTGATCTTCTCCAATGATCTGGACTTCTGTTTCCAGCTCGATGCCCCGCTGTTCTTTAGCCAGCCGTTGGATCCGGGAGATGAGCTTGAGGACATCCGTGGCCGTAGCCCCGCCGGTGTTGATGATGAAATTCCCGTGCGCAGCGCTCACCATGGCTCCGCCTTCACTTGTTTCCTTGAGTCCCAGTTCATCCACCAGCCGTCCTGCCGGGCAGGCCGCAGGATTTTTGAAAATACAGCCGGCGCTGGCAGCGATAGGCTGGCTGGTCTTGCGCTTATCCATGCTCTGCTGCAGGAGCGCGTCGATCCGCTCGACAGGCGACGGCACGCCGCGAAACACCGCGCTCACGCAATAGTGATCCGCAAATTCCGGCACGCTCCGGTAGCGCCACGAAATGGCGTCACGGGTCTTTTCCTGCACATTGCCGGCAGCGTCCAGATACCGCACGCTCACGACCTGATCCATCGTCTCCCCCCCCATGGCACCGGCATTCATGCGAATGCCCCCGCCTACGCTGCCGGGGATGCCCTCCATCCATTCAAAGCCGCCCAGCCCGGCATTCCTCGCGGCCCCGGCCAGCCTCTTGAATTTAACACCGGCCCCGGCGTGGATAGTGTCCCCAACGACCGTGACCTCATCGAACTCCCCGTCCGCAGGGTGGATCACCGCGCCCTTGATACCGCCGTCCCGGATGAGCAGGTTGCTGCCCCGGCCCAGCACCTTCACCGGAATGCCCAGATCCCGGCAGGCGCGAACCGCGCGGCTCATCCCCGCTACGGTGTGCGGCTCCAGCCAATACTGCGCCGGCCCGCCCAACTTCATCGTCGTGTGCCGGCCCATGGGCTCATACAGCCGCAACTCCGCATCTGGTTCAGCAGTCGCCCGGGTCAGATGCTCCACCACCTTCAGATCATCTGCCAGCCGACTGCCGATCTCATGGACATTCCCCGCCCCGAGGGTGATGATCAGGTCTCCAGGCCGCAGGAAATTCCCCACCGCGAGATGCGCTGTGGCCTTATCCGGAGTTGAGAAAAGCTTGATGCGCTGGCCCTCGTGAGCCTGCACTGCATCAATGATAGTCTGGCCACTGATACCAGGAATAGGCACTTCACTGGCGCCGTAAATGTCCAGTACAAACAAAGCGTCTGCGCCCGCAAACGCCTTGCCGAATTGCTCCCGCAGCAGCTGCGTACGCGTATATCGGTGAGGTTGAAAAATGCAAACCACCCGGCCCTGCCCGCGGGAAAAAGCCCTCGCTGTATCCAGCGTGACCGCCACTTCAGTCGGATGATGACCGTAGTCATCGACCACCGTATACTGATCCGTCCGCAGCTTCACATCAAACCTCCTCCTCGCCCCGCGGAAGGTGCCCAGAGCCCACGCTATCCTGTCAAACGGCACGCCCAGATCCGTGGCCAAGGCCACCACCGCCATGGCATTGAGGACGTTATGCCGCCCGGGAATGTTCAAGATGATATGACCCAGCAATTCACTGCGCCGATATACGTTGAAGCCGGTGCTCTGTCCCAGCATTTCCACATCCGCAGCGTAGTAGTGGCTGCCGTCATCCCAGCCGTAACTCACGGCATCCTCCCGCTGCGCGCACAGCGCCCGGGCTTCCGGATCAGCCGCACAGTAATAGCTCAGCCCCACCGTCTGATCCAGCAGTTGCCGGTAGACCGCCCGGATTTCATCTAGGTCCTTATAGTGATCCAGGTGCTCCTCCTCGACATTCAACAGGATACTGTGATGCGGGCTGTAGAGCACCAGCGTCCCGTCGCTCTCGTCACCTTCAGCTACGAAATACTCACCCTCATCGTCCCAGTGAGCATTGCTCCCCAGCAAAGGGATCTCCGCCCCCACATAGTGGCTGGGCTTGATCCCCGCCTCCCGCAACACATGCGCGCACATTGAACTCGTCGTCGTCTTCCCATGCATCCCGGCCACCACGATTCCCTTCTTCCGGTGCATGATCGCCGCCAGCGCCTCCGCCCGCCGGAAGAGCGGTATCCCCGCCGCCGCCGCCGCGTCATAGGCCACATTCCGCCCGGGCTTGATCGCGCTGGAATACACCACTGCTCCAGCCCCGGCCACACTCTCCGCCGTATGCGGACAGTAGAACTCCAGCCCCGCCCGCTGCAGCCGCTCAGTCTCAGTAGTCGTGCTCTTATCAGACCCGCTCACCTGATACCCCAGCTCCAGAAGCAACGCCGCGATACCGCTCATGCCGCTGCCCGCCACCCCTATGA
>JAYVJI010000316.1:0-5358 GCA_043769435.1 Verrucomicrobiota bacterium | reverse complement strand
TCGGACAACGCACCAGCGTCAACATGACCAGCCACAACGGCAGCACCTCCACCTACACGTGGGGCTACGACGCCACCGGCCAGCTCACCAGCGCCACCCACGGCGCAGACACCTACCACAACCGCGCCTACACATACGACGACATCGGCAATCGCAAAACAGGCCACGGAGAATTCGGAACCCCCGCCACCTACACCACCAGCCCCACCAACGCCTACCGCACAATCGCCAGCGACGGCACCACCCGGACGCTGAAATACGATCTCGACGGCAACCTAACAGAAGACGCCACCAAGCTCTACACCTGGGACGGAGCCGACCGCCTGACCTCCGTCCGGCGCAAAACCACCGGCACCCCGACCATGGTATCCCAATATGCCTACGATTACCGCAGCCGCCGCATCCGCAAGTTCACTTGGCCCGGAGCCACTACCTACATAAGCGGCACATGTGGAAACGGGGCATTCGATGGGCCGGTGGTCAAGCTGTGCGGAAACTGTATCGGACTGGACAAACTTGGACACTTTTTTGAATCGGGCCTAGCCCAACAAATGGCGACTGCGCAATTTGGCAAGGGAGCAGGGGAAGAGTTGGGACAGTGGATGGAAGGCATGCCGTTTTCGCCGGGTGCTCCTGCCGGAATAACGGGGCGCATTGGAAACTCAGGCGTGCCCGCTGGAATACATGGAGACTGGGGGCCTGGGGGGCCTGGCAGTGGAAGATTTGGGGATCACTCTCTTGATCCGAAAGGCAGCGCTAGTCCTGCCGATCTTGCCGCAAACAACTCCGGAAAAAAGTTTTGGGATGATGCCCTAAAGAAAAACATGGAGCAGATCAAACAACTGGCAGAGGGGTTTGACATCTGTAGCCATGCAAACGATGGCTGGGACCACACTAAGCACCGAAACGTGTTCCGGGCAGACCGCGTGGTATTCATCCCGGGTTCAATCAAGGGCCACCGCTACCGGGTAGATTTTGACTTGTTCTGATAAGTATGAGACGCACTTGGCTAATTTGCTGTGTTTTCGCTTCAGTTGGAGTAGTATGGCTTTTGAAAAGTCGGGGCACCAAAATCGATGAAACAGCTGACAAAGAGAAACATCTGGTGTCCTTGAGAGCCACGCTTCAGATCAAGGAAGTTGAAGAGAGGGATGGAGTTATTCATGTAACTGGAGAAATATCAAACTGGACTGCCGTAAAAGGGCTGGGGATTGACCTTCTATTCAAAGAAGCTGGATTGGCCGACCAATTACGTCCCGGGTATTGGTGTGATGTAAGTATTGAAGGATGCACTATCTCGGCGGATCCCCCCCTTCGTGTCCCTCTGGGTAACGCTCGCATTCTGGAGGTTAGTGATCAATGCGCTTTCCCATCGATCTCAGTGGCATTTAGTAAGCGAGGGTTTGTCCAGTAGGTCCGCGCAACTCCAGATTTAGCACGCTCGCCTTCGCTGGGCGAAGTGTTATGGCCCGGGCGCTGAATCCAAGAAACTGCCCAAGAAACTCCCGCCAAGAAAGGCCTGTCCTTTTATCTGTTTTTCGCCGTGCAGGGCCCCTTCACCGGCATGACCCTCCAGCACGCCGGCACCACCCCGCTCACCACTGCATGGGGCCGGCATGCTTTTATTTATCCGTTCCTGCGAGCCCGGCACCGGCGAATTTCGCACTAAAGGACAGGCCTTTCTTTGATTTCGAATTTCGCACTAAAGGACAGGCCTTTCTTTGATTTGGGATGCCCAGGGACGCATCAACAGCTTCAGCACACTAAAGGACAGGCCTTTCTTTGATTCTTGTGAATTTCGCACTCAAGGACAGGCCTTTCTTTGATTCTTTGATTCCTTCGTGAACTCCACGCGCGCGGCACCGGTGCCGGTAAAGGTGGTGGCGGTGTCCGGGCGGCCCTGCGTATCGCAGGTGTAGTCCGCATCGCGCGAATTTCGCACTAAAGGACAGGCCTTTCTTTGATTTTCTTCTTTGATTTCCGACCGCGCATGGACGCTGGACCCACGAATTTCGCACTAAAGGACAGGCCTTTCTTTGATTTTCTTTGATTCCAATTTCGCACTAAAGGACAGGCCTTTCTTTGATTTGATTCTTTGATTCCGACCGCGCATGGACGCTGGACCCACGAGGAGTAGCCCCCGCTGAACCCGCCCATGCAGCCAGGCAGTGAATGCAAAATATTTTTCAAAAGCCGTGCAACGCCGCACGCTGAATGCAGATGGAAGGGATGTATGAAAAACAAAAACATCGCCTCACTCCTTTTCACCGCCGCCCTCCTCGGCTCCGCCGCCCGTGCGGACGTGCTCCATCTCCGCTACGAATGGTCCGCCTCTCCGGCAGGCCCCTACGGCCCGGTGCCGCCGGATCTGCTCAAAGTCCACGACGATGGCACGGCCAGTGTGGCCACTGCGGGACCGCGTGGCTTTTTTCGCCTGCTCATCAATGACAACGATGCCGGTGGTGGCGCGACCGTGCCGGTGCAGGCCCTCGATGCGTTGCCAAAGACGACCCTCTTCGCCGTGCGGGAACTGCTCGGAGCCGTGGCCGCTGACGGCAGTGCTGAGGGTGCCGGCTGGAAGGGCGCCACGCTGTCCCCCTTCGTCACACCAGTCACCTCTGCCTGGAACGACACGGGCGTGCCGGACATGGTGGAGATCAAGATCCATGCTCCCTGCGATGCGCCGTTGCCCGGCAGTGTGTTCAGAAACGAGGAAGGCGGGCCGTCCTCGCCGGAGCATGGATTCATCCTCGCGGGCGTGTCGCGGAAGGTGCCGCCCATCGTCGGCTACAGCACGACAGGCATGACGCCCACGGAGTCCCTGCTGCGCCAATGCGATGGCGGCAAGGTGCGCACCATCATCCGCTTTGGCCCCATGTTCCTCGGCGCGCTGGATGACGATGGCAGGCTACTCGCGAACCGCGGCCTGCTGCCGGTGCTCTATCCCGACCAGGCCTATCGCGACCGCTCAGCGCCCGTGAGCCACACTGCGGATTCCGAAGTGAGCAACAACCCCCGCATGCCCGATCCACCGCCCGCCGCCACGCCGCGCACGTTCACCAGCTTTGGCCAGCTGCTCACCGCGTATCGCACCACGCCCTTTCTCATCGAGCGCCGCCTGAACACGGAGCGCCTGATCGACTTCGACTGGCAGACGCTGGAGGGCGATGTGCCGACGCTCAGCGTGCGGGTGGGCGAGCGCCTCCGCTTCCTGGAAGGCGACACCTACCGCCGCTATTGGCTGGATGATGAAGACACCGCACGCCCTGCGGGCATCGTCCTCGGACGCGAAGGCGAGGGCTTGGAAATCACGGGCGGCACCACGGTTGGAGCCTATCGTCTCCGGCTGGAGGGCCGGTCGGCTGGCAACCCCTGCAATCATCCCCAGCCCTTCCTCCTCGTGGTGCGGCCCGCCGTGGCCGTCCGCGACAACCCCGCGCTGGCATGGGTCACCACCTCAAAGGTGTGGGAGGCCGGCACCGAGGCGCAGCAGCCGAGATTCAGCCAGCGCAGCGACCTCGAAAGGTGGTGCGACTCCGTGGGCTGCGGCCCGGTGATGCTCGCCCTCATGATCGCCTCCACCGAGCAAAACCGGGACGTCCCCGGAGCCTACTGGAACCGCACCACCCCGAGCCAGACCCTCCGGCGGGCCAGTGTGCGAAACATTGACTCCCCCAGCCACTACACCACAGATGATCCCGCCGGCACCATGCAGGCCTGGTATGACTGGCTGCACGATCAATGCAATGTCGCCTGCTGGGACTTCAACGGCTCCGGCTCAGCTGTGCCGTGGGACGTGGGCTCCACCATGGAACAGTATCACGGCCAGGCCACCAGTCCACTCTACCTGCCACTGCTCCTGGTCGATCCCGGCACCAGTTATGTAAAGGGATCCTGGCACTGGGAAAATGACGTCTGGGGCGACGACTGGGACGAAGCCGGCATCCGAGTGGCCGAGTCCATCAAAGCCGGACGCCCCGGCGGCGTCTATTACATGGAGCACTGGCACTACGCCGTCGCCTGGCGCTACCGCAAGACGACCTATGAATACAAAATCGGAAACGTGGTCCTCAAAACGAAAATTGCCCGCCACTTCCGGGTCAATACCGGCTGGGGTGCCAGCGATGAGCACAAAGACGCTGTCTGGAATGCCTACGACATCGACGGCTGCTACCTGCTCAATCTCAGCCAGCGCCGCCTCCCGCCAGTGCCGTGAAGGTTCACCCGCAGCCGCTCAGAAAAGCCTGACACGGCCATGGCAAACAATCTTCGGGGCCGGCTCCAGCGTGCCTCTATTGAAGCAAACCCGGAACAGAGGGCCTATGGACGATTCCTTCGATAAGCTGGCATTTTCATCGGCACCCTGGTCTCCCCCCTCTCCACCGGGCGGGACAATGACACCAGCGGTCCATATCATCTGCGGCAGCAAGGTTGGGTCGCCGTATACCCATGCAGCAATCGCCGGATCGAGTAACTGATTGATGATTAAATGGTAATCATCTAATTTTACGTTTCAGTGGAAGCCCGGTAATCCCGCACGCAATACGGGCTGCTGACTGGCACGAAAATCAGGCCGCGGCAAAACGCAAAGGGTGAAAGCCCCGCTATTGAAGTCGATTGTGAGTCAACGAATATGTCGTGTAACTCCATGATAATTAGCGGATTATCCCGTGATTTTACGCGTCGCGATCCGGAGATTTCTACTCAAGCGCCTCACCATGGATGAAGAGCGGCTGAGGAGCCCTGCTCTCTCAGAATCCCTGCACTTGTTTTACTAAGGGCGATGCCGACTCCGGGGCTGTTTGAATTTGCCCTGTTGGTCCGGCTGGTTTAGCGCTGAAGTATTGTAACCAGCTGATAATTAAAAGATAACGTTATGATTTTACGTCCCCGGAGGACGGCTGATTTCTGGACATGCCCATGGATCGACGCCTTGAGAAACTCGGCCAATTCCCATGTTTTGCTGCGGCTGATCTCCCGTTTTGAAATTTGGAAGTTGGGAATTTCCATCCGTTTCACGCAATGGTGTTGCAGAATGGATTGCTGTCCTTTTAGGATCGGGATGCACCGATACCAACAAGAAGAGGGAGAAAACGAGGAGCGGCCGCAGGGCCGGGAGAGGACGCGGGAGGATCGCGGGCCGCGGCAGCTGGAGGCCCGGAATGAACGCCCGGGATTTTCGCGGACGGAAACGGCGGTAGAAACAGCTGGGCGCGCTCAATGGCCGCAGCCCTGGGTGCAGCTGAAATACTGGACGTATGCGCCAGTGGTATATCCTAGGATGATCGCGGCGGCCTCTCCGGCGATCAAGCCGGGTTCAGTGGTGCAGGTTTATGACCGCAACGGGCAGATTTTTGG
>JAYVJI010000315.1:0-2884 GCA_043769435.1 Verrucomicrobiota bacterium | reverse complement strand
ACACGCTTTCCATCCGGTGAGGTGATGTATATTTCCCGGGCTCCAGACACATCACTGACAAAAGCGATGGAGGTGCTAGCGATACCTGCGGTACCGGTGATCGCCTGCTGGATGTCATCGGCGAAGGCCCATGCATTTTGCCGCATGTCGCCGTAGTCATACTGGTTGTTGAACAATACCTGACCGGAAGTGGCGATCAGCGCGCCATCTATCCGGCCCGCAGAACTGCTCCCCCGGATGATGGCCTGCCCGGACTCCTCATCAAGGTCGAAGTCGCCCGTTTTCATCAGCGCGGTTTTGATCAGGCTGGCGGCGGACTTTCCAGTTCCCCCCATGAACTCCTCCATCACCAGCTTCAGCGGAGCCGCCTGTAGAACGGTCAGGCTGCCCATGAGAGCATGGGAAATAAAGATGAGCAGGAAGAGACGCGACATACTTGGTGAAGCAGCCTAAAGTATCATCAGGGCACCGGTCAAGGCGGCCTTGCACCCATATCAAAGGATTTTCCATCACCCCAAATCGGTCGGCCCCGCAATTGACGCCGGGGTTCACCGCTCCTAGGGCAGTGGCGCTATGCTAAAGAACATCGACCAGAAACAGGAGCCCGCAGCCAGCACCGAACCACACGCGCACGACGAGCAGTGCGGGTGTGGGCATGGGCATGGTGGCCATGCTGAGCGGCGGGCATTTCCGCTTGGCACCGTTTTACTGCTGGTCATTCTCGGCGGTCTCGCAGCATTCACCTGGTTCATCAGCAATCGCTAGGACTCCGTCCTCGGGGTCCGTTCTGAACACATTTCTATCCATCTATTTCATGCAGCAATGGTATTACCTGACCGACAGGCAGGAACGTCTCGCCGTCAGTGAAGATCAAATGTCGGGCCTAGCGGCGACGGGCCTTCTGAGGGCTTCATCGCTGGTCTGGAAACGTGGCATGAAGGACTGGGTCCCGTGCGGTGAGGTAAAGCCGGAAATATTCACGGCAGCGACCAGGTCATTGGCACAGAGTTCCGTGCCGGGGCTTTCGGTGGAGGCGGAGACCGCCCTCGTGGCCCGCCTAGCACTGCCGCTGGCCCGCTACCGGATCTGGTTTCGTCTGCTGGGCGTGCTTTTTATCCTTTCCTCGTTTTGGAATTTCGTGGCCACAGGTGTGCTGGTCTGGAATTTGATTTCAGGCAGGCAGCTTGATTCCCTGACCGGGCCGCTCGCGGCTGCTGGAGAAGGCAACCCCCAGCTTATGTGGTTCATCGCGGTAATCATCTTCATCGTGGGTGGGATTTACTTCTGGGTGGGACTGGAGTTGATACTCTCTGCCGCCCGGGCGCGGCGCGCTGCGGCCGGCGGACATGCAGAGTCCCTAGCAGGGGCGCAGGCCGCCCTAGGCCGCAGTGCCATGATAGGCGTCATCGCCACCATGCTGCTGATCACCGCCACTACGTCCTACATGGCATGGCGGGTCTATCAAAATAGCAGGGCGGGAGCAGTGGTCCCTCCCAAAAGTGTCAGCCTCTGAATGCATGGCAGTGGCGAAGGGAGACAGCCGCTTGCGTGAGGCCTGCCCGTGGCTGCCGCAGCCGGAGGGAGGGCTCAGCGCCGCAGTCATGGCAGAGTGTGGCCCTGACAGGGGCGCGCGCTTTTACCATGCTGCTCTGAACTATGCGCAAAACCTCTGGCGCGAGGGATTTCCCGCGCGCGCTGTCCTGCTGCTGAACCGGGCCATGGGGTGCGCGCTATCTGGCCATGAGCCAGTGCTCCAGGCATGGCCCATTCCCTACATGGCGGCCGCGTGGATCCTGAAGCACCACCGACAGGATGACTTCATAGGCAATCCCCGCAGACACTGGCAGCACCTGGCGACGCGCATGGTGGAGCCCCGGCGGGAACTGCGCACCCGGCGTGCCTGGGCCTGCTGGCATATGGCCTGTGTGGCCATGCCCCACCTGCCGGCGGATGCCCTGCAACTCTCCCGGGAATCACTGATCGAGCCAACTCCGGAAGCCATCGAGAGCGCTCTGGAGGACTTAGGATTGCCCGGAGAGGCGGCCCTCTGGCAGGCCGCGCTGGTGCTCTGCCGGATCACTTCCTGACACTATTTTATCGCTATTTTTTACCATGAAAAAAATCGGAATCATCATGAACGGCGTCACCGGACGCATGGGCACAAACCAGCACCTCGTCCGCAGCATCGCAGAAATCATTAAACAAGGAGGGATCAGAGTCGGCCGGGAAATCCTGATGCCCCAGCCGATCCTGACAGGACGCAGCGAAGAGAGACTCAAAGCCGCCGCGCAAAAAGCCGGACTGGACCTGCCGGTTTCCACGGATCTCGATGCGGTCCTAGCTGATCCTGCTTATCAAGTATTTTTCGATGCCAGCTCCACGCTTCACCGCGCGCATTTTGTCGAAAAAGCAGCCGCTGCCGGCAAGGCTATTTATTGCGAAAAGCCCATCAGCACGAACCTAGCGGAGGCACTCCGGCTGGCTGATGTGGTGGAGCGGGCCGGCGTGAAGAACGGCGTTGTGGCGGACAAGCTCTGGCTTCCCGGTATCGTGAAATTCAGGGCCCTACGCGACTCCGGATTTTTCGGACGAATCTTAAGTGTGCGCGGGGAGTTTGGATACTGGGTCTTCCCCGGGCATGATCCGGAGCAACCCGCCCAGCGACCCTCATGGAACTACCGCAGCGAAGACGGCGGGGGCGTCATGATCGATATGTTTTGCCACTGGCGCTACCTTCTGGATAACCTCTTCGGTAAAGTGGAGGCCGTGAGTGCCATCGCGTCGGTAGACATTCCCGAGCGCATCGATGAAGGAGGAAAGCCCTACGTTTGCACTGCTGATGACAGCGCCTTTGGCACCTTCCGACTTGCCGGGGGGATCCTCT
>JAYVJI010000314.1:0-2463 GCA_043769435.1 Verrucomicrobiota bacterium | reverse complement strand
CAATGCTTTCAGGGAATCGAACCCGGCGAATACCAACTGGCACAGCGCATCATACCCGCCGCATACAGCAGCCCTGGCGCGCCCGCTGCGCACCGCCATGAAGGCATCGCCTATTGCATTCGCGCCGGAGGCACACGCATTGGAGACGATCCGCACCGGGCCGGTGAGACCAAGGGCGGCACAGGAAATGCGAACTTGGTGCGGTGGTTGATAGACCGCCGCCTTAGTCAACAGTCCCCTGCGGTGGAACGGAGTTGCCGTGAACTGCCGGTAGTATGATTCCCCGTGGGCCATGGCGGCCGCGCTCGTTCCCACGAAGATGGGGACGGTGGCGTGATCAACGGCGCTCACAATCCCGTGGCCGCTGTGCGCCAATGCTTCAGCCAATGCGTGGATGATCAACCTAGCTCCACGATCTAGGCGGCTGGCATCACGATGTGTCAGGAAATGTTCCGGCAGCGACCGATCCAGCCCCGTGACCTCTCCCGCCGTCCGGACCCGTTGCCGGCTGACATCGAAGACCGTGACCTCTCTCAGCGAGCTGCGTCCCTCCTCCAGCGCCCGGGCATTGGCAGCCCAGCCGAAACCATGCGCTGTGACCAATCCGCAGCCCGTCACAACCACGCGGTGCGGGCTGGAAACTGGATCACTCGGACTAGCTGGATTCACCATTGGCGTTGGTTTGAAGACGAGAGGCGATGAGGCAAGCGGTGATACGTGGTGTCAATGGCACTGCCCCGGGCAGAAAGGTCAGCGGGGCACCAGTTCATCGCTACTGGCCGCTTTGGACAGCCATTGAAGATTCATGGATAAAGTTCGGCCAGTTGCCGGAGCAAGTCCTCCAGCTGGTGATAGTAGTCAGCCTCCGGCAGTGAAGATTTCGTCTGGCGCAGGCTATTAACTTTCGCCTCCAAATCGTCACGCAGGGCGAGTTGAACTGGCGTCATCTGCTGGGCCGCGGTGTCCGGTTTCAGGAAGATTCGCTGGGCAGTGGAGCCATCTACCGGGGTGCCATCCTTTGCTTTGGAAGTGGCGCGCAAGCCGCGAAACCAATCGGCGGGAGTGGCTTTGCCATCTCCATTGTCATCGATCAAGGCATGCTCAGTGAGCAGCCGGCCATCCGCCTGATAAAAAGCGACAGTGAGGCTGGAGGCACGTAAAAACCATTCCAGAACGGAAACACTGCCATCCTGATCATAGTCGGCGGCAGGGTCGGTTAGCGCTTGCGCGAGGTAGTCGCCGTAGCGGGCATAGTTCCGCTCACTGCCGCTGCGGGTGGCGGTGATGACGGTGCGGCCCGGGCCCGCCAGCAGGGAGATAAACGGCCCGCTGCTGGAGCTGGTGTTGATCAGGGTGAGCGGACGCTTGACTGGACGCAGCCACGCTGCCAGCTCGCTTCCCGAAAGGTCCGGGCCTTCCAAATTGAACCGGGCTTCCTTCCCGTCCCAGGTGCCGTGTCCTATCAGCACGATCCAAAGCGGAGCAGGGCCTTCCTTTGGCATATCTGTCAGGATCTTTTCCAGCCGGGAGTGGTCCGCCTCCTCCCTGGTACCTCCGGGAGAGCCACCTCCTAACATTAGCAATTCAGCCCCGGCAGTACTTGCGGTTGTTTGCCATGCATCGCTTTGAGTTTGAAAGTTCGTGCCGTATTCCGGCTCTCCGGATGCTCCCCGGACCAGGAGAACGGTGGCGCGCACCAGTGGTGACGCCGGCAGAGTTTCCTGCGCCATGGCCAGTGACCCTAGCAGAAATAAAGGAAGGAGAAAATACTTCATGGGAGACCGTTGGTGCGGCGAAGTCCCCACTCCGCGATGAGGCAGCCCAAGGCTGCGAGAAAGAACCATGGCGTGTGCCACAGCGGCTCCTGTAGTGACTCCATGAGCGGGGCCTTTTCCTGCGGCAGGCGGGCGGCGAGCGCATCAAGGTCCGTCGCCCTTGTCAAAGTCCCGCCCGTCTTCTGGGCCAGTGATGCCAGCAGGGCCGTGTCCGGAACGAGGGAACGTAACTCCTGCGCGGCCAGGTCTGTAGCCCATCCTGCGCTGGCTCTCCCGGCCTCGGCTCCAGCGGCATTGATGGCCCGGGCAGTGACCCGGTAGCCACCCGTTTCGCGCGGCAGATAGTCCGCCAGATAAAGCCCTGGTTCCGCAGGGGAATGTTCCGCAGATAGCGTCAGGGCAGGAGCACTGTCGGCTCCGGTGCTGCCAAAAGTCACGGGCTGCACATCGAGGGAAACGGTAGCGTTTTCCACTGGTTGAAACTTGTTATCATAAACACGCACCTGCAACTCCAGCCCGCCGCCAGGATCCCCGGGCTTAGCCTCCACTGCCAGCGCCACGCGGCCCGGCACATCTGCCACCAGCCAACGCACGAGCTGCCTCCATGACTTTTCAAAATCCAGCCGAGCCTCGGCACTTACCATCCCCCACTTCCAGAGATCGCCTAGCATAAGCGCCGCGCTCCGCC
>JAYVJI010000313.1:0-2083 GCA_043769435.1 Verrucomicrobiota bacterium | reverse complement strand
AACGCAAAATCCGACACCACCCCCAAAGAAGGCCCCGCAGCTCCAGCCGGTGCCGCAGCATTAGAGCCACTGGTGGCCAGCATTTCCCCGGTTATCATGAAGACGGAAGCCTCGCGGATTTTTTCAGAGAGCCACCGTACGGTGATCACTCCAGCCCGCGAGACGGAGACGGGAATATCCGAGTTATCACTGGAGGAGTTTGCCGGATTGAAGATCAGCTGGCAGGAATTCCTGAAGCGCGCCACGGCCGCAGCTGGGAGACTCTTCGCCACTATCACTCCGGATATTCACCGCGACAGCAAAAAGGTCGCAGACTATGCCATCCTGAAATCCGCGCGGCATTTCACACCGGTCGTGATCCTATGCCCGGAATTTCGGGAGAAGTTCGTGCCCATTTTCGGTGAGAAACTCGTGGTACTGATGCCGGATCAATTCACGCTGTATGTGTTCCCGCGGAGCTTCAGCGGATTTCAGGAAATGGGGGAGCGGGTGGTGACTGAGAGTGAAGCTGCCGTATATCCCGCCAGCATTGAGGCCTTTGAGGTCTCGGCTGAAGGCGTGCGGTGCATAGGGACTTTTGATGACGGAACCGGGACCACCCCACGCGTGAAATGACGCAGGGGTTCGCATCTTGCGGGTTCAGTTCCTCGTCACCTTTACACGGAAAAAAGCGGGATCTGAATTGAGCGGGGCGATGGCCACTGACACCCTAACCGGTGCAGCTCCTGTCTCCACTATCCCGCTACCGCTGAAGGCCTGCCCGCCGGATGCGGTGTATAGCGTCGTCCATGCGCTGAGATTATAAGAACGCTGCACGGCATAGGTGAGATCAACACGGTCGCTGTAGCGGGGAAACTGCAGCCGCAGCGTGCTTGGCTGGCCAGGTGCTTTGATGGTGCTGATCAATACCTGCGGGGTATCGCCTGACCGAAGCGGATGGGTCCCGAAGGCATACTCCACCAGGTTTTGCTGTCCATCATTGTCCGGATCTCCCGCACCGCCCGTGCCGCTCAGCCCATAGGCAGCGGCCCAGGTGTTGAAATTCGGCGCGGCGAAAACTGTTAGCGCATTGAGCTTTTTATAGGTGGAACCGACCGCAGGATCGCCGGCATTGATATGGCCTGAGTCATCAAGATCAGTGTAGAGCGCCAGCCACAGGTCGTAGTTGCCTGGTGCCAGTCCGGCAGGGATGGCGAATGTCCTGGTAGCCTGGCCGCTGCCCGCAGTGAGCGTGACCATCCGGTCATTCGGGGCATCACTGATCCCTCCTGTGCCGGATCCGGATGGGAACAGGCTGGCACCTAGGAGCAGACTCCTGGAAACGGAGGTGGAAATGGTAGCCGCCAGCGTG
This sequence comes from Verrucomicrobiota bacterium, assembly GCA_043769435.1. Taxonomy (GTDB): domain Bacteria; phylum Verrucomicrobiota; class Verrucomicrobiia; order Verrucomicrobiales; family V1-33; genus JAYVJI01. Next base: position 732 of record JAYVJI010000313.1, on the reverse strand, counting down.
ACTGAGGTGCCACGGACAACCGCCGCAGGTGACGCCACGGCATCCGTGAACAAATGCGTCATGGGGGCTAGCGTGAATGAATTCAAGTCCGTGGCGTCCCCCAGAAAAGCATTCAGATCCACATCACCGGAGATACCGGGAACACTGCCGGTCCAGCTATACTGCTGGAGCATCCATTCGTCCCACGGACCGAGATTGAAGCTGGTGTCACCGGGCGTGGTATTCGGCACCGCAATCCAGAGTGGATAGACAGTGAGATCATTTTCCATGTAAGCCTGAGCGTAACTACGCGAAGTGTAAATGATACACCGGGCGGTCGTCAGCCGCTTCACTTCCTCACAAAAAGTGCGCGTCCACGCGGACAACGCTACTTTCCCAAGGGTGGAGCCATCCTCGAGATCCAGCACCGGCCAGAGCCCGCCGGAGGCCAGCCAGGGGTGCAGCGACTGCACAAAGGACCGGGCCTCTGCCAGCGCGTCCGCAGCAACACTTGGGCTGGCGGAAGGACGGGCAAAGTGATAGGCTCCCATGCGCACGCCGGCAGCCCTTCCATTGCTCATGTTACGGGTGAATTTCGCATCTATAAATCCCGTTCCTTCCGTGGCCTTGGCGATAGCAAAGGTGATCCCGGAGGCCGCGACGCCGGGCCAGTCGATGCTACCCTGGTAGTTGGAGACATCAATGCCGTAGAGCAGCGTGGCCTGATCGAGGCCGCCGGAGAAGCTCCATCCG
>JAYVJI010000312.1:0-4136 GCA_043769435.1 Verrucomicrobiota bacterium | reverse complement strand
CTTTCAACCGCAGTGGACTTAGCTTTCTCGAAGCTGGTTTCCCAGGCATCGCCAGCGAGAACCGGGGAGATACTGAGGACGAGAGCGGGAATGATCCGGAGAGCGGATGAGATGAAGAGGTGCATAATAATTCAAGGATCTTCCGCTGTGGTTACGCGTTTAAGGAATTGCAAGGGTTTCCCTCGATTATTGAGCGGGCAGCTTTTTCAGCGCGCCCTCGGCTTTCGCTTTGCGGGATTGAGCATCCTTGAGTGCAGACTCGGCATCTCTCAGGGCCTTGTCTGCGTCGTGCATTTCCCCCTTCAGGGTATCTGCATCCTTGGCTAGGGTAAACTCTCCGCTCCGGATATTTGTCAGGAGCATGGCCACTACTTTACCGGGGATTATGTAAGTGCTGACCCGTTCTGCCCGGGCGATGCTGATGCCTACCACATTGCCATCCACATCGACCACGGGTGCGCCGCAGTCGTTGGCATTTACTGTCAGGTCACACTGCAGAGCACTGGGATACCCGCTGGAGTTGCCGCTCAGCGCGGAACCCATTCGGGCGGTGGGATCGAGCACCCGTTCGCCCACAGGGATGTTGCTGGCCGCCAGCAGGTCCTGACGGCTTCCCAGGGGGAACTCCGCGTCGCCTTCTTTGCCCTCCCGCAGGTATTGCACTTTTACCTTGTCGCCGGGTTTCAAATCGGTCACCAGCTTTTGCACCTGGGCAGCGAACTCCACTTTGTTACCGTTTACAGAGGTGATGATGTCCCCGTTTTTCAATCCTCCTTTTTCAGCAGCGGCATTGGCCAGCACTTCTTCGATTCGCACGCCGGCATCCTTGTCTGTCATGTCAAACTTGATGCCCAATGCTCCCTTGGAACGCTCCGACAGGCTGCGCGCCGCCACACTGATCACCCCTACCGCGCTTGGGTCTTCATCCATGCCGACAGCGGCCACGAGGGTGCCCACAGGAGGCTCCGCGTTCTGCACATTGGCTGGTGTCAGGCCGCTGGCCTCCAGTTTTATCAACGCAAGATCGTAGGCCTCCTGCCGGTCCACGACTTTAGCTTTCACGATCCTGCCGTCATGGAACTCACATTCTACGTTATCGGCCTTGGCTTCGCTGTTCTTTGTAATGGCGTAGCCGTCGGCGGTCACGATGGTCCCCAAAGCGACCTGCCGGTCGTCGATGAGGATGCGCACTGTGCTTTCACGCGCGGTTTTGACCAAAGTGCGCCACTCCGCGAGCACCGCGCGGTGATGCTTGCTGTGGCGGGAGGCCTCCGCGCTGGATTCCCCGGGTATGCCGTTTTGCCCCATTCGCTTGAGCATTTCCTGGAACCCGCCAGCGCCACCGGGGCTGCCATCGCCGCCCTGGAACTGGCGCATACGCTCAAGCAGATCACCCAACGGAGCCCCATTGCCCTGACCTCCGGGGGCTTTCCTGCCGGGGCTTCGCTGCTGCCCTGGGACTTGAGGCTGCCCGAAAAATTCCTGCATCCGGCGCATCATTTCGTCGGATAGTTCCTCAGGTGATCCGGGTGACTCTGGCGCTCCAAAGCCACCATCCGGCAACCCCATGCGCCTCATCATTTCCTCCATCTGACGCTTGGCACTTCCGCCAGGGCTGAAATTTTCATCATCCGGGATTTGCTTCCCGGGAGTCATCCCGCGGGGAGCAGGGCCGCTTGATTCATACTTAAAGCGGAAGGGGCCTTTGGCTCCAGCATTGCGCCAGTCTTCGTAGGCTTTGAGCAATTGCTTTTGCACCTCGGGATCACCACCGGACATTCTCCGCAGTAATTCCGGTGAGAGATTGGACCCATCCATATTGAACTCAAAGCTCTTCTTGACCTTAGGGAGCTGGGGCTCCTGCGCATGAAGCGACAGAACAGCGCCTGCGCCCAGAACGAAGGCCAAAGCGGGTAGCGTATAACGGATTTTCATAGTTGGAAAAAGTTATGGATTTGAATATTGTGAATTGTAGCCTTGGAAATGCGGCGTTGGAATCATTTAGCTGGACGGGCGGCGAGAGTGGCCTCCAGCTCCTTATTCTCCCCTGCCCTTTTGATGGTAAATTTCAGCTTGTCTCCGACAGCACCGCTTTTGACTTTTCCAGCAACTTCATCGGTGCTGGTGATATCTTTTCCATTTATTTTCAAGATCCGGTCGCCCACCTGTATCCCGGCTTTTTGCGCCGGCGATCCGTCCATCAATTCGACGACCATCACTTCAGCTTCGCCCGGTGCTGGCCGCACCACCATGCCGAGCCAGACGGTTGCGGAAGCTTCCCTAGGCGCATTTGATGCCTCACCGGAGGCATCCTTTTCAGCCGCTTTCTTCGCGGCTTTTTTCTCCCTCAAATCTTCCGAGCCACTGAGCACCCGCTTGGCATTTCCCCACACATCGCCTTTTTTCAGGCGCTCCCATTCTTCATGAAAGACGCCGATAGGAACGTGCCGGTTCTCAGCGATGTCAGTGCTGATGCTGGAGTGTATACCTATCACTTTTCCATCCAGATCAAACAGGGGGCCGCCGCTGTCACCGCCAGAAACTGTGCAGTCGCTGCGGTAAAAAGCTTTGTCATTATTCTTCCACAACCGGCCTGCACGGACGGGAATGCCGCGCTGGATATCAAAGCTGCCGGGGTGTCCCATAGCCAGGCACCACTCCCCCTGCTCTATGCTGTCTGCGGTGGCGAGGGGAGCGAAGGCATATTCGCCCGGCGTAGTGATCTGCACCATGGCCGCATCCCGGGTTCTGTCCCGGCCCAGCACCTTGCCTTTTACCTCGGTGCCGTTCGGGAGGATGACCGTGACTTCGCTGTCCTTGTCATCCGCATCGGAGATGGCATCCACCACGTGAGTGGCTGTGAGGACCAGCCCCTCTTTACTGACGACCACACCGCTGCCGCTGCCCATGCCATTGGCGTTGGCACCCCGCAGGCAGACCACCGCAGGTTTTGAGCTGGCCACGGCGGCTGTGATTTTCACCTGTCGCTCCTTGAGAGTGTCGGCGTGGAGCGGCTGCATAGTCATGGGCACGACAAAAAGAGCAGTGCAGGCTATCGTAGAGAAGCGGCATTTCATAGTATGTTTTAAGTTGAAAGTTGATTTGAGTAATTTCTCCTGCATATGAGCGCTCCCCCCTTTCGCCTTTGTTCAACAACTTCAGCGGCTGCCTCGTTAAGGACCGTTAAGGCATGAAAGGATGCACGCGGACCGGTGCTTTTTGATTGTTGAAATGCCGGAGCCTTCCACTAACGACAGATGATGTCATCCACCCTCCACTCACCGTCCACCCTGGCTGCTCCGCCGCTGAGGTTCCGCTGCGGGCTGTGTGCAGGGGTGCTGGAAGTTCCCGCGACCATGGCCGGAGTCAGTGGACCCTGCCCTCTTTGCAGAGGCCACATCACTGCGCCGATCCCTCTGCCCGCCATTCCTGCCGAGCCCATACGTCAGGCATTGTCTGCTGCGGTGTCCGTCCCGGAAGCGGCACCTGCCTCCCGCGAGAAGGGATACTTCGCCGACGCGCCTGCGGAGCCACCAGAGGCAGGGACGCACGAGCGGCGCGGGGGCCTGTGGCTGGACCGGGCACTCATCGCACTGCTGATTGGCACAGTCCTCGCGTGCATCGCCGCCGTGCTATGGACCGAACCAGCCAACCGGCGGCGAGTCGCGGTGATGCCGGAAAATCTGGAGAATCTGATAGAGCAGGAACAGTCGTCAGAATCGAACAACAGAGGAGATGCCCGCATCCTGGCGGGGATCCAGGCCACGAAGTTTCTGGCATCTTCCACTGCCGCAGAGGCTGCCACTTTCCTTCAAAATCCGCCCGCAGACCTGGCATGGCCGCTGTTTCCCGGATTAGGACATGTTCCACTCAAGGAATCTTATTCCCGGCGCATTCCCGGCACCTCGCGCTACCTCATCGGCTTCGCCGGGCCTGATGGTGCCCCCGAATTACCCATGGAGATGACCGAGTCCGGGCCGCTCCTGCATACGGGAGTGATCCTGCAGCAGAGCAACAAGACCTTCAATGCATTCCGGTATTCCATGACGATGGGCCCGACGCTGCTTTACGTCCTAGCGGCTCCCTGCCCTGATGAAGTGGAAGCCGACAACCGCCGCGAGCGCCCTGATCTGGCG
>JAYVJI010000311.1:0-5218 GCA_043769435.1 Verrucomicrobiota bacterium | reverse complement strand
AGGGTCGCCTGCGCCCTTACGCGAAAGACCATTCCCGCCAGCGCCAGCAAAGTGATCACAGCCAGGCGGTGAATGACCAGGAACGACTGCCAGCCCCGGCTCATTACCTGTGTTCTTTTCTCCGGTGCCGCATCAGCAGCAGCAGCGGCAAGACCGCCAGTGTGGCCGTTCCCGGCTCCGGCACCGGATACCAGCCGTAGGTGAGGTGGTCTATGGTATAGATGCCCGCGCTTATATGCATGATTTCGGCCCCTGAGGGCATGTAAAACGAGAGGAAGCGGTCAGTACCCACTCCGCGGATTCCAGCGTGATATTCCGGGAAGAAGTCACGGGGAATCCTGAACGAGCCCAGCGGGTGCTCCTGTTCGTCTGTGAACTCAACATAGGCATTATCTCCTCCAATCGCTGATGTGGCTGCAAAGCCGAACCATTTCGGAAACTGCGGGTCTCCGGCTTCTGTGAGTCGGGGCTGGAAAACGATGGAAATTCGGGACTCCCCTACCAGCCTCGTCCACCCCACTCCCAACAAGTTAGCCCCATCCAACGCGCCATCGTCTCCATCCACGGAATTGTTTTCTCCAGAGAGGAATTGAGTCACGCCCACGGTATTGCGTCCTCCGCCTCCGCTGGATTCCTCATCAATGAACGGGGTGTTGACCCGCCCATCCTCGAAATCTTCGAGGAACATGGTCCCGGCTTCTATGCCTGCACGGAAAGGATTATCGGCGACAGACCGGTAGGGTGTAGGGGGGCAATAGAGCGCAATATTGGCAGCCGGACAGGCAGCCGCGGTGAAAAAGAAGAACGCGCCGATTAGAAAGCTGTTCATGGTTCAAGGAGCGGTGAGGGTGACATCCAGCTGCGGAGACCAGCGGTAGGACGCTGAGCCGGAGATGGTGACAGGCAGGAGGACACGTGCCCTGACGCGGGCGTTTGTTTGACCTGCCGGGAATGGCACGTGACTGGAATAGGTGGTCCCAGCCGCGTAGGGATCGTCCCCTGCTGCTCCATCAACGAGGTAGCGGATGACAGCGCCGCCGGTGGTCGTCTGGAGGGTGATGTTCCTTGCGGCCGCGGAGGCAGTTGGCGCCGGGAGATCAGGCAGCAGGGCGGCTTCCCGGTAGGCCTGAAGGGTTCGTTGCCAATTGATGTTAAGAGCGCCAGCCCGGGCGGAGGCGAGGCCTGCCTGCCAGCGGTCAAGGGGATCCCGGGGTGGATCTTCCGGCGCGACAGGTGTTGGCAGATATCCGTTCCAACGGGCGGCGTCGGCGGGCATAAGCGGAGAGGTCTCGGCAGCGAGTTGATCCCAGAGCACCTGAGCTGGACTGGAGCCGGCTGGCGGCACCGCGAGGAAGGCATTCATCGCCACCGCGGCCTGCTCCACTAGAATACGGTAGCGCGGACTGTGGCGCAGTGCAGAGGTGGAGATGTTCCATCCCTGGGCATTGATCACACTTTGCAAATACCAGTCGTCATCAGGATCCGCAGGCGGCTTGAACCCGTTGTCCACATCCTTGCAGACCGCGATCAGTCTATCCCCTTGCCCTGGCGGCAGCGCGGGAACCTGCCGGCGGGCGAGGTAGTAGTTATTGTCCGTCCAGTCGCCGGTGTTGAAGAGATCGTTCAGAAAGGTATAGCGGGCGAAGACCGGGAGGTCCACGCCATTGGCAAGGCTGGCGAACGTGGAGGCCGGATTGTCATCACGGTCGGCTGGTACTTGGCCAAAAATATCCTGCCATTGCACCACCGCGGGAGTGAATTGCCCGTCCTCATATTGCGCCCACGGCCCGTTAACGAACCGCCGCGTGAGGAAGTCGTCATTCAGCGGCTCGGTGAGTTCTGCGAGTCCCCAGTAGAGACCGTTGTAATAGACATGGACGAGCCGGTTGGCGTTGGTGGCGTTCTGCAAGATGGCTTCAGCAGCCTTGGTCCAGATTTCGCCGATGGTGTGGTCCCCCGGGACGCGGAGCTTGAGCCGCTGAAAGCGGTAGCCGGGCTGGCCCTTTACCAGCGGGATCCGCGGGCGGCGGGTGGCGTCATCCCCGCCAGTGAATTCCACCCGCAGGCCCTGGCGGGCCAGTCCTTCATCCCCGCTCACTCCAACGAGAGATGGAGCCTGAAACTGCACGGTGGCTAAATCGCCATACCATTGCTGAATCTGAGCCGCCGTGGGCGGGGACAGCACATCGTAGGCCGGCCCCAGCCACTCAAAGGTGGCCCGCCGCCGCCATTCCTGACCAGTCGGGTCGGTCTGATGCAGGTAGGAGTAGGCACCCCAGGCGTAACAGCCGTAGCGATCGTAGTCGAAGAAGTCGGCTACCGGCACGGTGATGCATACCGTGGGCGCACGCCGCAGGGCCTCTCGCACGGCGGCGCGGCGGTCCCGTATTTGCTCCGGGTCCATGTTGAATTGAAGCGTACTGTTCACCATACGAACCGGATAGCCAGGCGGAGTCCGCTGGTGGTCCACCGGCAGTGTCCCCTCCGCGGCAGTACCCACCACATTGTCCAAATAAATGAAGCTGTGCGTGCTCACCCGCCCTGGCAGCCAGCCGGCTTTCACCGCCCGGGCCCTGACAATGGGGTTCAGAAAGCCGGGACTGCCGTCGGCCCGCGGCACAAGGTCGCGCCGGATGGTGAGGCTGCCGGGGAAGACCTCTGACCAGGCAGTCGGCTCGGCTCCGTTTATCGTGTAAACGATGGTGCTTCCGGGCGTGAGTGAACTAAGGTTCAGAGTTTGAGAGGTGTTGTCTTTAATTAATGCGCGCTCTTTGGTGGAGTTTTCGCCGTCGAGTTCGCGACATACCCCTTCATACCCATGCAACGCATTCCGCGCCCCCGGTGTCGGCTTATCAAAGTACCCGTATGCCAACTCGCCCCCCGGAATCGCTGAAACGCGGGTCACATCTTGAAAGCGTCCAAACGAGATGTCCAGATGCTGAGGGGCGAAGTTGGGTGTATCCGGGTCAGGTTCCTGGGGAGGGCGGTATTGGTCGAGCCAGGATCGGCTGCCGGTGCTGTCGCGCCATGTGAGTCCAAGGAACTCTGCCGGCGTGGCGCGAAGTTTTATGGTCGCCCGGTAGCCGGAGAGCGGTGCAGGTGCAGGCACCTGTGCGTTCGGAGTGGTGGGATTATCGTCGTCGTGCGCACAGGCTACTACGAGGTATTGGCCCGGCTGAAGTTGCACGGTTCCAGGCGGAAAGTCCCAGTCAGCAAGGCGATTTCGGCTGCATGTGAACGCGAGGTCTTCCAAGTCCACCGCTGTCGAGCCGCCGTTGTAGATTTCGATCCAGTCGGGCGAGTTGCCGTCTTCGTCACGGAGCGAGTCACGGTTATCCGCGCAGAATTCGCTGATGATGACGGCGGGCAGGGCTTCGCCGTTGGGAGAGACGCCGGGCGAGGGCAGTTCCCATGCATTGGGGACGCCGTCGTTGTCGGTGTCATCGTCGTAGGGGTCAGTGGGGACGGCGGCGACCATTTCATCAGGGTCGGCCACACCGTCGCCGTCGGTATCCACGAGGAAGGCCTGCACTTTATATAAAGAGCGGTTGGGCCTACTGCGGTCGTCGTAGGGCGTGGGCGGTGGAGGCGGCGCGGCCACGGCGGGCTGCGGGGGTGCCCAGAGGGCGGCTTTGACGCGGTCTTTTTGCCAGAGCAGGCGGTCGAGCACGGCGCGCTGGCCGGCGGTGAGTTGGGCGAGGGAGAGGGAATTGGCCTGCGCAGCCGTGCGCTCCGCTTCCAGCGCTGCGCCGGCAGCGGTGGCCACGGAGACGGACACGCCGAGGTTGTAGGACGGGCTGATGAACTGCCGCAGCGGGAGGTCCCCTGGCAGGCCGGTGGGGTTCACCCGTGTGCGCACATCCAGCCAGGGGCAGAACCCGGAGGGGTACTCCCGCTGGCCTGCGGTGAGCCGGGAGAGATCGAAGTCTTCCAGAAACACCGTCCGCATGGCTCCCTCTGCGGGAAAAGTGACGACTGCATTGCCCACAGGCCCGGTGCTGGAAGCCGCTTGCGGCAGGAGGCGAAGCCGGAAGATTTGCGGCCAGAGTTCACTGCTGAAAAGGCGGGAGCGAATGGTCTCCCGCCGACTCACGATCTCATTGAAGATCGCCAGGTTTTCGCCGGTGAGCAATGGATTCACAAAACCCGCGGACGGCGGCGTGGAAGGAGTGACTACTGTATTGAACCAGACCGGCGGGTCCATGCCTGCGGAGGAAAGCCCCGCGCGGCCAAGCTTTGGCTCGCCAGCGCTGTCTGTGAGGACGAATCCGGTCTCCGGTCCGATCCAGTAATTGATCTGGCTGGCGCCGGGACGTTGAAAGCGAATCCATGCGCCGAAGCGGAAAGCCGCCGGGGCGCTTCCGGCGTTGGGCCATGCCGCGGTCCCGGCTACTGGCTGAATGTTGATATTGATAATGGTCCGCTGGGCGGGTGGAGAGGCCAAGCCAGGTGGCAGCGGGTTGACTGCGCCGATAGGGAGCCGCGCCTCTGACGCCGCAACCCCGGGCAGGCCTGCCTGGTAGTGATCCTGCAACGGCAGCCATGCCAGCCCGTCTGCCGAACGAAACGCCCGGTAGAGCCAGCCGGCACGAGCCCGCCATGCCAGCCGGGAGTCTCCGGAGGCGTCACTCTCAAAGCGGAATGTCTGCTCTGCCGCCGGTGGCGGGCTCCCTGGCGGCGACGGCCCGTCAGCGAGGAAGTGCCGGTCCTCCAACGGCACCTGCCCACTGGCGTAATGGGCAATCGCAGTCACGCACAGGAGCAAAACGCGGAAGCGACGAAAGAGAGAGCGAGAGAAAGAGCCGACAGACATAGATCCGGAATTTCGCTGGAGTTTGCCCGCCTCCCGCCCGTCGCGTCAAGATTGAATTCATACGTGTCAACGCGGCGGCAGGGCTTTTCAGTTGAGCGGCTTGAGGGCTGATTTGATAATGCTGAAGGCTAGGCTAGCCGATCTCGCGCACTTTATAAATAGCTGGGGCATCGGTCCTTCGATTTTGGCTAACAGGCCTCCTTTGAGAATCGAGAAGGCCTGGGCCACATGCGATGACTTTTGACGCGGAGTGTCGTCTCCCCACTGCGCGTCCTTCCTCCAGTGGTTTTTGTTCTCGATGCTCCAGTGGCTGCGGCTCACTCTAGCAAATTGCTTGGCGGCTCTCATCGCTTGCGCGGAGCTGGCTTTAGGGCACGGACTGCGCAGGCTGCTCACATACGTGCG
>JAYVJI010000310.1:0-2506 GCA_043769435.1 Verrucomicrobiota bacterium | reverse complement strand
GAGTGAAGGCGATGACCTGAAGAGTGATGAGATACCATGGCCACGGGCCCATGTAATCCATGAGTGATGCGACTTCCGCCTTGCCATTGATGAAGCCGTAGTTGGTGCCCATGAGAATATTCAGCCCATACACTACCGCAATGTAGGTCCAGCTCCAGCGGACTGCACGCCACCAGCCGCCGGGTTCCGGCCCCAGTCCCGCTCCGAATGCTAGGCCGATGGCAGCCACCGGAACCCCGCCATGCTGGGCAAAGAAAGCATAGTACTCAGGAGTATCCCAGTTAAAGTAAAGGGTCGGTGTGATGAGTCCCTGAACAGTGCCGGCCAGTCCCCAGAAATACCCGATTTCCGCACAGCGCTGGTTTTTGAAAATCAAGCCCAGTGCCAGAAGAATGGAAGCCAGATCGCACAGGTAGAGAGGCAGCGTGGTCTCGAGGAGTTTTCCGGTGCCATAGCGGAGGAAGCTCAGCACCGGATCGGCGGCTACAGCCATCAACAGGACAATGCCAAAAACCTTACAGGTGAGATCCTTGCTGCGCTGCGGCGCCCCAGATCGCAGGTGGCGGTACAACAACACGGAACCAATGACCGTCGCCGCCAGGGCTGCGCAGTGAGGGAGTCCGAAGAGTTGAAATTCACGGTCATCCATAAATCTGAAGGAATCCTGTTGCAGCAGTAATGGGAAATAACCCAGACGGCAGTTCCCGCACCAAGGCCAGCTGCGGGGCGCGCTTATTCCAACCTAGCAAGTTTGTTGATGCGATACCTTTTAGGCAGGAATTCTTTCGCGTCCTCGTCAGCGGCGGCGGCGTCGATGTGGATGATTCGGGGAAAATCATCAAATTCCACGTGATGGATGCCGTCGATGGGAGACTTCACTGCCTCAGCAAGGTCTTTGATGTCATTGATGACCTTGCCGTTCACTTTAGTGACGATCAACTGCCGGAGGCGCTCGTAACCTTGATTACAAGGCGCAGGGAGGACGGCACTGAGAAAGACGAGCTTGCGTCGCCCGGTTTCCAGAATGTCTTCCTGATTCGCCTGTGCATACATGAGGCGGAACGGTGCGTTGTCCCGCCAGTCGCTGCCATTCCTGCTGCCCCGCTGGAGATAGGGCAGATTCAATTCCTGCAGAATGATGCCGCCGAGAATCAGGTAGCGCGGGCCGCGGTCGAACATGTAGGGATCAATCAGGTAGTCCGTGGGATTCCGGCGCAGCATGGGGCAGTCCAGATCCATCTGCTTGCTGTCGCGGAACACCCGAAGCTTTGCGGTTTCCCCGGCCTTGGTGCGACCCCTCAGGATGTGGGAAGCGCCCAGAATGCCGTAGTCAGGGTCTGTGTAGTAGCCACGGCTGTCGAGCTTCAGTCCGTTGATCTCGAGGAGGACGTCGCCCTCTTTGAGCCCGGCCCTGTCTGCGGAAAAGTTAGGCACTACACTGGTGATCAGCACGCCGCCCTCTATGCCGTCCAGTCTCAGAAAGCTGCGGAGCTGGGGATCCAGTGTGGCGCTGAGTTTCGCGCCGAAGCTCGGAAATCCGTCATAAGGAGCCTCCGCTGCGTCTTTGAGAAAACGGTCGATCATGACCGCAGGTAAAATATCTGCCACCTGATCACGGGTATTGTAACGCAGCAGCATGCCCCCGAGTTTGCCCTCATGGATGACTGGTAGAGTGAATGTGCCACCCCGGTATTGCACCGCGCCGTTGGCCTGAAAAAGCAAAAATGGCTGTTCGTCGAGAAAATAGTTTCCCATATCCGCCCTGTTCAGTTCCATGCTGCTGGTGACCGGCGATCCGTTATTCTCAAACTGCCAGACATCTATCTTCGCCTTTGGCTTCAGAGCCGTGTCCACTTCCAGCGGCACCATGCCGTTGAAGAAGTCTCCCGCATCGCCTTCCGGCACCACTGTGGCGAGATTCACTTCATAGTCGATGGCTTCGATTTTTGCGGTTAGCTTGCGGCCGGAAGCAGCTATTTCCAGCTCAGCGTAGCTGGCGTCCTGAGCCAGTTCCGCGGTCACTAGGACGCGGTTTCCGGAAAGAAGCGCACCGAGTCCCCGGCGGGTGCCCGGGCTTACCTTCTGCCACGGGAGCATCTGGTTATAAGGTTGGCTGGTGATATTCACACGGACCATCGACTTTTCAGGAAGCGCAGTCGGCAGGGTGGGCGCGGGGCTGCTCTCCTGAGCACGGAGAGGGGCGACGCTGCCGGCGGCGATCATCAGGGCGGCAGCAATAGAGCGATGCATTGTCATAAAAAATGTCAGCGAAGTGTCAGAGAAGTTCAAGGCAGTGGAAATGGCGGCGGTTTACTCCACGTAGGCAGCAGAGGGGATGCTGTATTTTTCCATGATGCGTGCCTGGGCTGCCGCGATCCGCTTTTTCTCGACAGCCAACGGGCGGCCTTCACCGAGCAGTTTGAAAATGACATGGTCGCCGGGCACGTCCTTGTTGAGCGCCTCCTGCACGTCCTTGAGCTTCGTGATTTTCATTCCGTTGATCTCA
>JAYVJI010000309.1:0-6168 GCA_043769435.1 Verrucomicrobiota bacterium | reverse complement strand
CTGTAAAGCTGCGCTCCAGCACCAAGAGGGTGCCGTCCGCCAGCAGGCAGAGGTCACTGAGTCCGCTGCCGGTGTTACGGAAGCGCATGCCCGGTGCCTCTGTGCGCCAGGCGAACTGCCGCAGTGGCTTGCCGGCTCCGTCGAACTCCTGCAGCCGCACTACGGCACCACCGTCAGCATCCACGGACGCCCCATCCACAGGCAGGGTCTCTTCATTCGCAGTCCAGAACCGCTGCACGGTATCATTCCATGTCAGGGCTTCCATGGACTTGTTAGTAGCAGGATGCCGGTAGCATACCGGCAAAGCAAGCACCGGCCCCGCTTTCCCGGCGGCAGTGAATGACGCGATCCCCGCAGGACTTTCCGTGCTGATGTAGAGCCTCCGTGTGGCACTGACCCAGGCTATCCCTTCGATGTCACTCAGCGGCGTCTTGAGCGGAATAGCTGCCCCTAGCTTTCCAGTCAAAAGCTGGCCGCTTTCAGGACTGAAAGTAAGCTCCAGCGGAATGATGGCCCGCTCCCGGTCAGAGACGCAATAGAACTGCGTGCCGCCGGCCCAAGTGATGCCGCTGAGCCCGCAGTAGCGCTCATCCTTGATGACAAACTGCGCCTGCTCAGGCAAGGCGCTCACCTGCCACTGCCGTGCCGGTTTGGCGGGGCCTGCCGCCGCCTGATCCCATCCAGTCAGGCAGAGCACGGCCATGATCTGCGGAGCTCTCACACGCCGGCGATTTCCTCCAAAAGGTGGCGGTTCAATTCCTGCCCGGCATCGAAATTCGCGATGGGAAAATTTTCGTTAGGAGCATGTGCCTGGCAATCAGGCAGGGCGAGGCCTAGGAGCAGGGATTCCACGCCCAGAATGTCGCGGAAGCTTTGCACGACGGGGATGCTGCCTCCCTCACGGATCAGCGCTGGCTCTGCATGGAAAGTCTTGATCAGTGCCCGCCGCGCGGCCATTCCAAAGGGAGAGCCCGGATCCATGGCATACGGCTTTCCACTGTGGCCTAGGGAGATTTCCAGCCGCACGGAATCCGGACAGACGCTTTCAAAATGAGCGCGCACCGCCTTCATGATAGTGTCAGGATCCTGATCTGGCACTAGCCGGAAGGACAGTTTCGCGAAGGCGCTGCGCGGGATGACGGTCTTGCTGCCTTCTCCTTGATACCCGCCACCCATGCCATTGACTTCAGCAGTGGGCCGGGCCCAGCGCCGCTCGCTGTCGCTATACCCTGACTCCCCTGCCAATAGAGGGACTCCCGTCAGCGCGAGGGTCGTGGATTCCCCTCCCGGCAGTCCGGCCCATGCCTCACGCTCCCAGCTCTGGAGCGGCCGCACCCGGTCATAGAATCCCGGAATCTGGATGTGGCCATCAGCATCATGCAGCCCGGCGATCAGCCTCGCCAACTGCGTATTGGGATTAGCCACGCTGCCGCCGAAGATACCGCTGTGCAGGTCTATGGACGGACCGTGGACGGTGACCTCCATGCAGGCGATGCCGCGTAATCCATAGGTGAAAGCAGGCACTCCGGGAGCCAGCATTCCGGTGTCTGAAATCCCGATGATATCGCACTTCAGAGCCTCGCGGTGTTCTGTTAGGAACGGAGCCAGATTGGGACTGCCTATTTCCTCTTCACCTTCGAAGAGGAAGATCAAATTCAGCGGCAGGGCAGCATGGGCCTTGAGGGTGGCCTCCACTCCGCAAAGATGCGCCATCAGCTGCCCCTTATTGTCGGTGGCACCCCGGGCATAGATGATTCCATTATCCACCCTCGGCTCAAATGGCGGACTGATCCACTGATCCAGCGGATCGACAGGCTGCACATCATAGTGCCCGTAAATAAGCAGCGTGGGCTTACCTGGCAGCGGGGCGCTCTTGGCCACGATCACCGGATGCCCGCGGGTGGGATGGACCTGCGTGGTCAGCCCCATGCCGCTGAGGCGGGCCGCCAGCCATTCTGCGCAGTCCCGGACTTCACCTGCGAAGGCGGAGTCAGTGGAAATGCTGGCAAAGCGCAGGCACTTCAGAAGTTGATCCAGTGGAGTCATAGATGGCGAAGCTAGGGTTCAGGAAAGGATCGCCTCCACAGCCTTCTCGAGTGAGGAGGGATCGCTGATGCTGAAGGCGGGAGTCCCCTTCCGGATGCGTCCCAGCATTCCTGCAAGCTGGCCGCCCGGCCCCAGTTCCACAAAGAGATCGTGCCCCTCATTCAGCAAGTAGTCCATGCTCTGAGCCCAGCGGACGCTGCCGGTGACCTGATGCTCCAGCGTGCGGGCGATGTCCGCGCCGCTGGTCACTGGTAAAGCCTCCAGATTACACACCACTGGAAATTCCGGCTCATGAAATGTCAGGCCGGCCAGTTCAGCAGCCAGCTTCTCCTGCGCGCTCACCATCAGCCGGCTGTGGTATGCTCCGGCGACTGGGAGTTCCTTGCCCCGCAGGCCACGTTCTTTAGCCAGGGCTGCCGCCAGCGTGATGTTTTTCGCATTACCGCTCAGCACGATCTGGCCTGGAGTGTTAAAGTTTGCCATGTCCACGTCAGCGTCCTCAGCCAAGGTGCGAACGGCTGACTCCTCACCACCAAGCATCGCCAGCATCGACCCCTTCGTTGCGCTGCATGCTTCCTCCATAAAAAGTCCCCGGCGTGCCACTAGGCGGAGACCGGTTTCAAAGTCAAACGTCCCCGCCGCCGCATGGGCCGTGAATTCCCCCAGCGAAAGTCCCGCCGCTGCGGAGATGTGCAGGTCAGGGATGCGGGCACGCAGCGCTGCCAAAGTGGCCAGTCCATGGGCATACAGCGCGGGCTGACAACGGCTCGTCCGGGTCAGGTCCTCCATCGGGCCCTGAAACATCACCTCCGTCAGACTCCATCCTAGGACTTCATCCGCACGGTCAAATACAACACGCGCCGCAGCACTGGACTCCGCAAGATCACGGCCCATGCCCACTGCCTGGGCTCCCTGACCGGAAAACAATAACACAACAGATCGACTCATAGACCATACGGATTAGCAGCACTCCCCGGGATTGCAATTTTCATTTTTAGCTCGCCAATCATTTAGTACATCCGCCATAATGTATAAAATGCTACGCTCATGAACCGCACCCTCTTTCCCCTCTCCTTTGTGTTCCTCAGCTTGTCCGGCAATCTCTGCAGCGCCTATGAGGCTGCGGCGGTCATCAATGAAATCCAATACAACGGTGCGGCGCCCGGTGATCCGGAATGGATAGAGTTGACCAATCAGCTGAGCATCGACGTGGACCTCGGCGGGTGGAAGCTGAGCGGTGGCGCGGACTTCACTTTTCCCGCAGGCACGACATTGCGGGCGGGCGCGTTCATGGTGATATCTGACAATCCCGCCGCACTGCAGACGGCGGCGGGTATCACCGGTGTGCTGGGGCCGTGGACGGGCAGTCTGAATAACTCCGGTGAAACGATCCGGCTGCGTGATTTATCCGGCAGGCTGATGGATGAAGTGAGCTACAATGACCGGGAGCGGTGGCCAGCCGGCGCGGACGGCTCCGGGGCGACGCTGGCCAGGAAGGGCGGGCACACCAGCGGGCGCACCGTCGACGGCTGGGACCTCTCGCAGCGTGTGGGCGGCTCTCCCGGCGCTGACAACAGCGGCGTGGTGTTATCTCCGCCGGTGAACGTATTTTCTGCCAGTGACCCATGGTTGTATCACGACACCAGCGCAGGGCTCGCCGTCGGTTGGCAGGGCACGGCCTATTCGGCAGGAAGTGGGGGTTGGCTCAGCGGTCCCGGGGTGTTCGCTTTTGAAGACGCCGGGCTCCCCTCGGCAGTAGGAACCGTACTGGCGACGCCCGCCAGCCATGCCACGGGCACTTACTATTTTCAAAAGCAGTTCAACTTTGCCGGGAATCCTGCGCACCATCAGTTCACGCTCCAGACGCTGCTGGATGACGGCGCAGTGCTTTATCTCAACGGCACAGAAGTCACGCGGCGCAATATGCCGCCGGGCACTGTGACCGCGGCCACGGCGGGCAGCGGCGAGGTAGGGAATGCTGCATTTTCCGACATCGTCATTCCAGCCAGTGTTCTCTTAAATGGCACCAACACACTGAGCGTGGAAGTTCACAATGCGGGACGCCTCATCGTTCCGGGCGCAGGGGGTGGTGGGCCGCTGACCCTCGCGCAGACCGGCGGCCCCATCATGACGACGAATTTCTCAACGGCAGCAGGCGCGGCTCCGTTTGCCAAAGACGTGATCCCCGCTGCTCCCACGCACGCCATAGCGTGGCTCAACAACGGCACCTACGGCAACAATTCCTCGTGGATAGGCAACTCGCTCAATTCTTTTTGCGGCGTCAGCTTCGGCACCACGCGGACCATTGGCAGCGCCGCATGGGGGCGTGACAACACAGGCACCTACAGCGACCGCAACGCTGGCACCTACACGTTGCAATACACCACCGCAGCGACCGTCAACGCCGCCACCACCGCATGGACGACCATCGGCACGGTGACCTATGCTGCGAATACTCCCGCGAATGCTGTCCGTCACGCCTACTCATTCACAGAGGTCAGCGCCACAGGCATAAGGCTCATCTGTCCGGGCAACAGCTTTGGAGATGGTGCCTGCATTGATGAACTGGAATCCGGTCCTGCCATCACACCGCCCGCGCCGGCCTTCAAGCTCATGACCACGGGCGGAGCCCTCGACGCGGCGACCAATATGGCGCGTGAACTTGGAGCGACAGCTTTTGCCAGAGATCTCGTCGGCAATGGAGCCTACGCCCCGACGCACACCATCCCTGGGCTAAATGACGGGACTTACGGTAACGGTAATTCATGGATCGGCGACACCGCTGGCTCTTACGCGGGCATCTCCTTTGGCTCCCTCCGGCAGATCGGACGCGTGGCGTGGGGCCGCGACAATACGGGCACTTACTTTGACCGTGCAGAGGGAACCTATATAGTGCAATACACCACGGTGCTGAATCCTAACGCCAGCACTCCCGCTGGATCATGGACTACTATCGGCAGCATCACGATGGACAGCAGCGTGGGCTCGCCAGCGTCGCGCCATCTGCTGGAGTTTGCGCCTGTGAATGCCTCAGGCATCCGCATCATCACTCCGGGGGCCGGTGTCGGCAGTGGCGCTTGCATTGATGAACTGGAACTCTACGCGCCGGTGCCACCGGATGTGGTGTGGGGTGCCGCGCTCGCTCACCGTGAGATCATTCCGCCGGCTACGGGACTGCCGCTGGCGATCAATGAAGTGAGTGGAGCCCTAGCTGCGCTGTGGCAGATGGAGTTGAAGAACACGGGCAGCCTTCCGCTGAATATTGGTGGGCTGATCCTAGCCGGCAGTAATGCGATGTCCGCGGCCTACACACTGCCGGCGCAGGTACTCGCGCCGGGTGCGATACTCGTGCTCAATGAGACCCAGCTGGGCTTCCGGCCAGGAGAGGACGACCGGCTCTTCCTCTACAGCGCGGGGCGCGCCGGCGTGGCGGACACAGCCATCATCAGGGCAACTGGCCGCGCACGTTCCGAGGATGGAATGATGCTGGTGCCCACAGCTGCGACGTATGGCACGGCGAATACTTTTGCACTCAGGAGCGACATCGTGATCAGCGAGGTGATGTACCATTTTCCCGGCAGCGACGAGGAGTGGATAGAGCTATACAACCGCAGCGGAACTCCAGTAGATGTGAGCGGCTGGCGGCTGGATGACGCGGTGACTTTCACTATTCCAGGCCTGCCGGGATCCGGCTACACGCTCATCGGTCCGGGCGGCTATCTCGTCATTTCCAACAATGCTCTCCTCCTGCGCGGCAAGTGGCCCTCAGCGATGATCGTCGGAAACTTCAGCGGCAGCCTCAACAACCGCGGCGAGCGCATCGCTCTGGAAGACGTGAACGGAAACCCCGTGGACAACGTAACCTACGCTGAAGGCGGCCAGTGGCCGGCGCTGGCGGACGGTGGCGGTTCCAGCTTGGAACTGCGGGACGCCGCGGCGGACAACGCGCATCCTGCATCATGGGCGGCTAGCGATGAAAGCGCTAAGAGCGCAATGCAGACCTTCACCTATCGACTAACCTCCTCTCAACCCGTCGGCCCAAGTTTTTGGAATGAAATCAGGCTGGGCATGCTGGACGCCGGCGTCTGCATGGTGGATGACCTCAGCGTAAAGCGCGACCCC
>JAYVJI010000308.1:0-5594 GCA_043769435.1 Verrucomicrobiota bacterium | reverse complement strand
GCCAGCGGCTTTCTGCAAAAGCAGCGCATCGGCAGGTTCAACTACTTCATCAACCCCGCCCTCACTCACATCCTCACCACCGAGCCAGCGCTCCTCGCTCCTTAACCCCATGGCCAAAAAAACCACCGTCAAATCCGTCGAGACCTGCAAGCACGACGACGCCAAGCGGAAGAAAATCCCCTCCGTCGAGCAGCAGTCCGTCATCCAGCAGGAGCACTCGCAGGCGAAGTCCATCCGCTACCCCCGCAACCCCCGCAACCCCCGCAACACGGACCTCGATCCCCAGATCATCTGGCGCGGGAAGGATGAGCAGGACTGGAGCGACCTCGTCGTCCACGCCCCGCCGCTTTACATCTAGGAAAAGGTCCACCCCAAGCCGCTCATTGATGACCTGCTGCGCCAGACGAAGGCGGAACAGTCGGATCAGCCGGATCTTTTTAGGGACTTCAACGGCATCTGTCGCGTCGTCGACGTCTCCGCTCAGAACAGAAATGCGGCTGGGACATCACCTCATACTTGCCCGCAGTGGATGGGAAAATCCCCGAGTCTCGCAGCCGGAACCCGCGACTTCTTCGCCACCGCCTACGGTGAACACGAAGAATACGTGACGCTCAAGGTATGGAACCTCAGCGGGGAGCGGGGGATACCCTGAGGGTGCCGCTGGTGAGGATCCTAGCGCGCAGGCCGCCATGGCCCTTGAGTGCGGCTTCGGTGCCTGCGGCGAAGACTTTGTCCAGCCAGTCACAGGGTGAGCATTCGGAGACGCCTTCAAAGCGGATGCCCTGGAGCGTGAATTCCTGGCCGATAAGGGTATTCAGATCGATTCCTTCTGTGATGACATTGCGCCGGAGGGTTTCGGGGCCATGGCTGGAAACCTCCAGTTCCGACTGGAGTCGCGCAAAGATTTCAGAGGAAAAGAAAGTGATCTGCCCGCGGTAGTTTTCCTTGTAGCCGAAGAACCGGTCACCCACGATTCCTTTGCCCGCGACAAGCTCGGCCTCTGTCACCTCAATAGCGGGAGCTTTTCCCGCGGGCTGGCCGTAGTGACCAAAAAAATTGTGGTCCGGGCTGATAAAGATGTGCCTTATCTGGAACATGGAATGATGTTAGAGGGCGGCGGGCAGCCCCAGTGAGGCGCGCAGGGTATTGGCAGTAACTAAGGCTTCTTCAAGGGTGCCGCCGAGGACGGTGAAGTGGCCCATTTTCCGGCCTTTGCGGGCCAGCCGCTTGCCGTAGAGGTGCAGAAAGGTGCGGGGATGGCTGATGACGGTGGTCCAGTCCGGCATGATCTCCGGGCCGTGCCAGAGATCGCCCAGCAGATTCACCATGACTGCTGGCGTGTGCTGGCGGAAGTCCCCGGGGCGCAGTCCGGTCACGCAGCGGAGTTGCTGCTGGAACTGGCTGGTCACACAGCTCTCGATCGTGTGATGCCCGGAGTTATGCGGCCTGGGGGCCAGTTCATTGACGATGAGGCCGCTTTTGGTGACGAACATTTCCACTGCCATGGTGCCCGTGTATTTCAGTGCATCCGCGATAGTTCTGGCCAGCTCGATGGCTTCTGCAGCGAGTGTGTCTGTGATCCTGGCGGGAGCGATGCTGATGTCCAGGATATGGTTCCGGTGCTGGTTTTCAACAGCGGCCGCAGCCGCGAATTCCCCCGCCAGACTGCGGGCGCAGACCACCGAGATTTCGCGCTCATATTCCACCCACGCTTCCACCACTCCGCGCGGTGCCCCGAGGGCCTTCCATGCTGCGGCCATGTCCTCTGTTCCTGTTAGTTTTTGCTGGCCCTTACCGTCATAACCGAAGTCGGCTGTCTTGAGCACGCATGGGGTCCCGATGGTTTTGACCGCTTCTGTCAGGCTGGCGGCATCAGTGACGATGGCGTAGGCCGCATGGGGCAGACCGTTCGCTTTGAGGAATGCTTTTTCCCGTTCCCGGTTCTGGCAGATCTCGAGTGCTGCGCGCCCGGGGAGCACGGGGATGCGCGTCCCCAGTGCGGTGAGGAACTGGGCGGGTATGTTCTCGAACTCCAGGGTCACGGCATCCACTTCCTTAAGAAACAGGGTGACCGCCTCCTCGTCAAAGTAGCTGGCATTGATCTCCAGGTCCGCCATTTGTCCGCAGGGGGATCCATGGGGCTCGTCAGTGTAGACCACCGTCCGGTAGCCGCTGCGGCGGGCCTCTCGCAGCGTCATGCGGCCGAGCTGGCCCCCGCCGATCATTCCCAGGGTGCCGCCGGGCTTGAGAAAATTCTGATTCATAAAGGCAGTTCGCTCTGGGTTGCGATGACTTTTTTCCGTTGATCATCACGGAATTTTGCGAGGCGGCGGGCGAGGGCTGGGTCCTGGCCGGCGAGGATGGAAACAGCGAAGAGTGCAGCGTTCGCAGCCCCGGCCTTGCCGATGGCGAAGGTCGCTACGGGGATGCCGGTGGGCATTTGCACGATGCTGAGCAGGCTGTCCATGCCCTTGAGCGCGCGGCTTTCCACCGGCACGCCGAGCACTGGCAGCGTGGTCATGCTGGCGGCCATGCCGGGCAGGTGTGCCGCTCCTCCGGCACCGGCTATCAAACACCGCAGCTTGCGGTCGGCAGCGCTTTTAGCATAGTCCCAGAGCAGGTCCGGCGTGCGGTGCGCGCTGATGACCCGGCACTCGTGAGTGACACTGAATACTTCAAGAATTTTTGCGGCATGTTCCATGGTTTCCCAGTCGGAAATGCTTCCCATGATGATCCCGACAAGCGGGGCGGAGGACTTGGCTGAACGCGTTTTGGCTGGCATGTGTGGGCGGTGTATTCCCGCTCAGCAGACGGCAAGGCCGGAAGCCGTCAAGAGCGCCTCTGGTTCGTGGGGTCGCTGGTTCGAATCTGGGACTTTGGCGTTTGGAGATTTCGGCGTTTGGATTTCCCCTATCTCCGTTTCCCGAAGGGAAGTCGAAATCCGCCGGGCGGCATGCCGCTGGGCTTTTTACCCGGCGGTTTTCCTCCGCCCATCCCGCCCATGAGTTTTTCGAGGTCGGCCATGCTGCCCCCGCCCATGCCGCCCATCCCAGGCATGCCGCCCATGCCGGGCATGCCGCCCATGCCGCCCATGCCGCCCATGCCGCCCATGCCGGGCATGCCTCCGCCACCGGCTCCCATTTTTTTCATGGCAGCCATCATCCCGCCCATTTTGCCATCTCCTTTCATCATCTTGCGCATTTCACTGAATTGCTTGAGGAAAGCATTCAGCTCTGAGAGAGAATTCCCACTGCCTGCGGCGATGCGGGTCCTGCGGCGGCCATTGATGATTTCCGGGCGGGCCCGTTCTTTCTTTGTCATGCTGAGCACTATGGCTTCGACCTTCTTCATGCGGTCTTCCGCCTCTCCGCCTTTGAGTTGATTCTTCATTTCCTTGATCTGCTTCCCCACGCCGGGGAGGAATCCCAAGAGGCCCATGATGCCTCCGCTTCCCTCTGTCAACTTCTTCATCATGCGCATCTGTTCCAGAAAATCCTCGAAGTTGAAGTCGCCGGAAGACATCCGCTCCATGGAGCGCATGGCTTGCTTTTCGTCGATGGCCTCTGCGGCTTTTTCAACAAGGCTGACGACATCGCCCATCCCGAGGATGCGCTGGGCCATGCGGTCCGGGTGGAAGGTGTCAAGTTGATCAAGCTTTTCACCGGTGCCTGCATATTTGATAGGGCGCTGCGTGACGCTGCGCATGGATAGCGCGGCTCCGCCCCGGGCATCGCCATCCATCCTGGTGAGGATGATCCCGGTGACGCCGACCGCTTCATTGAATGTGGCCGCCACATGGACTGCTTGCTGGCCAGTCGCCGCATCGGCGACGAGGAGCACTTCTCTGGGTTTGATAAAATCACGGAGTTCCTTCAGCTCAGTGATGAGGGCCTCATCGATTTCCTGACGCCCTGCGGTGTCAAAGATAAGGACTGAGCCTGACTGGGTAGCCGCCCATGCGAGGGCTGCCCTGGCGCAACGGACGAGGCTTTTCTCACCGGGTTCGGGGATAAAAACCGGCACACCGGCCTCCCTGCCCAGGGTGGCAAGCTGCTCGATGGCGGCCGGCCGGTAAAGGTCACAGGCGATGAGCAGGGGTTTGCGCCCTTCCTTTTTCAGCTTGAATGCCAGCTTTGCCGAGGAGGTGGTCTTGCCGGCGCCGTTGAGTCCCACCATGAGGATGTGGGCGGGCGGATTGAGATCCAGCGGAGCTTCGTCCCCGCCGAGGAGGGCGGTGAGTTCATCATGGAAAATCTTGATGATCTGCTGGCCCGGGGTCACGCTTTTGATGACGTCCTGGCCCAGCGCCTTGTCCTTCACGGTGCTGATGAAGAGCTTCGCAACATTGAAGTCGACGTCGGCCTCCAAGAGCGCCATGCGCACTTCCCGCATGGCGTCATTGACATTGCTTTCGCTGATGTGCCCGAGGCCGCGCAGCTTGCGGAAGACGCCGTCGAGTTTGTCTGAGAGGGAATCGAACATAGTGGCTTATTCAGGCTGAATGGGAGTGGCGGGGGCCTCCGGGCTTTGCCCCCGGGAATTCCACCACGCGAGTACGGCCGGCAGGATGCTGATGGCGATCACTGCAAGGACGATCAGCTCAAAGTGTTCTTTTACCCACGGGATATTCCCAAAGAGATAGCCCGCGCCCGCACAGATGATGACCCAGATAAAGGCCCCGATGATGCCGAAGAGCAGGAAAATGGGATAGGACATCCGCCCTACGCCGGCTACGAATGGGGCGAAGGTCCGGACCAGCGGAACGAAACGCGCTAGGATCACCATACCGCGCCCGTGTTTCTCATAAAACAGCTGCGTGCGGCGGAGCACGTCAGCATTAAAGAAAATCGACTTGGGTCGCTTGAAAATCTTGGGCCCGATCCACCGGCCAACCCAGTAGTTCAAGGAATCCCCTAGGATGGCTGCGAGGGGAAGGATCACACAGATGACCCAGAGGCTGAGGTTGCCACCGCCGGCGGCTGCACACAGCGAGCCGGTCACGAAGAGCAGGGAATCCCCCGGGAGAAAGGGCATGACCACCAGTCCGGTCTCGCAAAAAATAATGGCGAAGAGAATCCAATACGTGAGGGTGCCATAGTGGAGGGTCCACGTCTGCAGGTGTGCTTGAAGGTTGCTGATGATATCCCAGGCGGATTTTATTAATTCCATGATGTGGTCAGGGTGCGGGGCTGGAGGGCGGATGCGCAGGTCCGGAATTTGAACCAATACGCCCCGGGCCAGCATTGCTTTCCATCTTAGTTCAAGCCCCATCCCCCGACGGCAGCAACAGGGTTTCTGAGGTTCTGAGGGATCGGAGGAGTTCCCGGTTGCAGGTCGGATTCTCATTCCCGCCCAAAAAGCATCTTGCAGATTTGTGCGGGCAGGCTACTTTGTCATGCAAAGCAATAACGACATGGATCCCACTACCGAAGAAGCTGCGGCTCAACTCCGCACCATCCGCGCCCTCATGGAGCGGGCGACCGTTTACCAAGCCATCAGCGCCCCTGCTGCGCTTTTTGCCGGGGTCACGGCTCTGGGGTTGTGCGCGTGGCTGCAATCCCTGGAACAAACCGCATCCCGGCCGGGCCCGGTGG
>JAYVJI010000307.1:0-1578 GCA_043769435.1 Verrucomicrobiota bacterium | reverse complement strand
GCCCCTTCACCTTTTGGGTGAACTGCGGAGCAGTTGGATTTCCTCTCTGGTGGCCGGATGCAGCGGATTTCCCCATTTGGACTCACGTTTTTAGGTTTAACCAAATAATGGCGGAGCAAGGTGGCGAAATTTTTCAATTCAACTTACATTTCCAGGCTAAATTCCATGCCTATGTCCTGTTCCGAAATATAAGGGAGAAAAAACAGCCTGTTTTAGCCACTTTTGCACACCCCAGTGGAGAATGTCGGACATAGGCAAGCCGAGCACGCAAATCCTTGAAAACATGCGGCTCCCTCCAGAAAAACGCACCCGTTGCAGAGCGCACTTTCCTGGAAGGAGCCGCAATCCTGCCGCAAATTTCTCCGCAGCGGTTAGCTTCCTATCTGCGCTCAGTTCGAGCGGACGAAGGTGGATATCTTGCCGTAGGCCTTTTGCAGGGCTTCCTGCTCGTTGGTGTCAAGATCGTGCATGAGGCTGACCAGACTTCCAGTGATGTCCTCGCGGATGCGCTCGACGAGGTCGATACCCTTGCGGGTGATCTGGACCATCACTTTGCGGCGGTCTTCACTGGCATGGAGACGCTGCACATAGCCCAGCTTTTCCAGACGATCCACCAAGCCAGTGGCAGCAGCAGTGCTGTGCCCCATCTTCTTGCTGATATCTGTCATTGTCAGAAAGTTCTCATTTGCCAGATATCCCAAGAGGAAGAACTGAGCGAAGCTCACGCTTCCCTTGTTCAGTTCCTTTGAGAGATTCAGCAAAAAGCTTCGCTGGGTGAACATGATGAAGTCAGCCAGTTTCCCGGCGTCCTTACGAATGGTATGTTTGGTTTCTTCGGCGGTTTGCATAAGCAAATGTTGTAGTGTTATGGTAAATATAACTCACCTAAGCCATCCGTCCATAAAAATTTTGGATTATCCATAATGTTTGTAAGTCCGATCCTCTAAGGTAGAGTTATTTACAGCTATCCATACTGTGAAGTTCATAAATTATCAAGCATGAATCGCGAATGTTTTCAAAAATATTCAGAATTGCGAAATGAACGGGTTTAGGTGCCATCAGGTGAAATGAAATGCCCTGAGCAACTTCTGGAAGCAGTAAACTATTCTTAAAATTATTGGACATGCGGGCTTGAATAAGCCATGATAGTGAAACTATACTCTAAAGATGATCCGCTGCTGCTTTTCCCTAACCATGTCGCTGGCCCTCGCGGCCGGAGGGAGTGTGGCTAGGGCTCAGGCAAAGCCGGATTACGGGATCATCATTCACACGGTGGGCCAGATGCTCATGGACATGCATTATCATGCGCTGGATATAGACGACAATTTGTCGGCCAGCGCACTCGGCCGCATGTTGACTTCACTGGACCCGCAGCGGATGTATTTTACCGCACCTGAAATGGCGGGGCTCTACCGTCAGTATGGCACCTCTCTGGATGACGCGGTTTTTCTGTCAGACATCCGGCCTTTCCGTGCTATTTGGAATGACTACGTCGCGCGGGTCAAGGCGCGCGCGGTGAAGACAAGGAGCTTCCTGACCGGGCCGCCGCTGGATTTTGCCGGCCATGACACTGCGGTG
>JAYVJI010000306.1:0-9118 GCA_043769435.1 Verrucomicrobiota bacterium | reverse complement strand
CCTGAGGTCTCGCAGGTGACGGTGGAGCTTTCGACGGACCACGGCACAAGCTGGAGTCTGCTGGGCAGGCCCGTCCGCGTGGCCCGCACATGGCAGCTCGCGGGACTGAGCCTGCCCCCCAATGGGCTGCTCCGCGCCCGCGGGCGCACCAGCAGCGGTCCATCCAATGGCAACTCCGGTCTCCTGGAGCAGATGGTGGAATTTCCCTGCGATGACACGGCTCTGGACACGGCGATCACGTCCGGTCCCGCGGGCCTCACGCCGGTGAGCACGGCCACCTTCCGCTTTGCCGCCAACGTGCCGGCGCAGCATTTCACTTACAGTCTGGATGGAGCGGCCCCGGTGCAGATGGCCACGGCCAGCGCCACGCTCTTCGTGGGTCCGGGTCCGCACACGCTCAGCGTCTTTGCGACGGGGCAATCCGGCCTGGCCGACCCCACGCCCGCGGTGCGCGCCTGGACAGTGGACCCGGCGGCGCTGCGCGCGGGCACGGGAGACCCGGATTTCAATCACACCACTGGTGCGCCGCCGTTCGTGAGCGGCGGCGCGGTGCAGCGGCTCGCGGTGCAGCCGGATGGAAAGATCCTCGCCGCCGGGAGCTTCTCCACGGTGGAAGGCGAGCCGCGCCGCTACCTCGCGCGCTTCCTGCCGGATGGCGCGCTGGAGGATACGTCCACCTTCGACATCGGCGATGGCTTGCTCAATTACATCAACGCCCTCGCCGTGCAGCCGGATGGAAAGATCGTCATCGCGGGTTACTTTCTTGAGGTGAATGGCAGCGTCCGCACCCGCATCGCGCGGCTCCTGCCCAACGGCTCGGTGGAGAGCACGGCGACTTTCAACACCGGCACCGGTGCCAGTTCCAGTATCGAAGCGATGGTGCTCCAGCCGGATGGGAAGATCATCATCGCGGGCGACTTCACCACCTTCAATGGTCAGCCGCGTGAGCGTGTCGCGCGGCTTAGCCCGGATGGCACGCTGGATGCCGGCTTCATCGCCGATGTGGATGGGTTCGTCACCGCGATGGCGCTCCAGCCGGACGGCAAGGTGCTCATCGCGGGCACTTTTTCCAATGTGGACGGACAGCCGCGCCCCGGAGTGGCCCGCCTCCTGGCCACGGGCGGCGTGGATCCGGGATTCGTGCCCGCCATTCAGCCCGGCTCCTATCCATCGGCCCTCGCCTTGCAGCGCGACGGCCACATCCTCGTGAGCGGCTATTTGCCTCGTGCGGTCCCCGGTCCGCCGAAAGGACTCGTGCGGCTTCTGCCTGACGGCACCGAGGAAAGTGCGGCCACTTTTCTGCCCGGCACCGACGTGGGCGATATCTACGACATGACGCTCCAGGCCGACGGGCGCATCGTGGTGGCCGGCAGGTTTGAAACCATGAGAGGCCAGCCGCGCGGCGGCATCGCGGTGCTGCTCCCGGACGGCAGCCTCGCCCCCACCGATGTCTTCGACACCGGCTCCGGTGCGCGCAACGGGGCCGGCCCTGGAGCAGTGCATGCCATCGCGCTCCAGGCGGACGGGAATATCCTGCTCGGCGGGAACTTCACCAGCGTGGCCGGGCGCCCCTTCACTCAGATCGCCCGGCTGGTGAACCACGGAGCCGTCTCCGAGTTCACCCTCGACGCCGCCGGCACCGCGCAGTGGCTCGTCGGCAATACCGCGCCGGCAGTGGACCAGGTGCGCTTTGGCATGAATACCGGCACCGGCTGGCAAGACCTCGGCCCCGGCGTGCGCACCCTGGCAGGATGGAAAATCTGCGGCCTTCTCCCGCCGGCTGCGGGCACCTCACTCGGAGCCTTTGGCCGCGCCTCGTCCAAAACCGGCAATGGCAGCCTCATTGCCAAAACCCGCCTCTTTGGCTCCGCCCGGCAACGCTGGCGCGAAGACACCTTCGGAGCCGATGCTGCCAATCCTGCCATCGCCGGCGAACTCGCCGACCCGGATGGCGACGGCGTGGCCAACCTCATGGAATACGCCGGCGGCTCCCACGCCCTCAACGCCGCCTCCCGCCCGCGCATGTCCGGCGGCGTGGAAGGCAACAACGCCGTCTTCATCGCCGAGCGCCCCCTCGCCGCCACCGGCATCACCTATGGCGTGGAGCAGTCCACCGACCTCACCACCTGGACGCCCGCCGCCTTCACCGAAGAAGTCCTCACCGACGACGGCATCACCCGCACCGTGAAAGTCACCGTCCCCATGGAAATCAACAACCCCGCCAAACCCGAAGGCTTCATCCGCGGAAAAGTCAGCGTCATTCCCCCGCCGTGAGGGTGTCTTTCACTTCACGCGCTACGGCTTCGGCAAGATAGTCACTTCCAGCCCACGCACCTGCGCCGCGCCGTAGAGACTTTGCAGGCTGATCACCGGGCCGCGGTGATTCGCCATCGCTGGCGCGTAGTGTTCTGTCGGCAGAGAGAGATCGCTTTGCGGTCCCTCCCAGTTGATGAAGGGCTTGCTTTCCAACCCCACATCAATCGCGACGCGCTCTCCCTGTGGACGGACGGTGATCTCCAGCGGCAGGAATCTGCCATACGGCAACATGCCGGCCACCGCCGTTTCGTTCGCCTTCCAGTCGGCTCCACGGACGAGTTCGAGGCCGGAGTAATCATAAAGATCAAACACGAGTGCGGGCCGGGCGTGGCCAGCGGGCAGGATGAAAACCAGCTGTCCGCCTCTGTGCTCCAGGAGCATTTCACATTTCAGATCATAGCCGCGCAGGCCCGGATTCAACGGGAGATGGAGAATTTTGATAGATGGCTTTTCATGCGTGTAGGTGATGGACAGCGTGCCGCCAAGCTGGTCGTCCAGCCAGTGCCAGTCGCCGGTCATGGCGGCGCGGCGGGGATCGAGGCCTTTGAGGGGCTCGTACCGGCCGGGCGGTGAGATCGGGGTTTGCTGCGGTGCCGCTGCCGGTGCGGGCGCGGCGCTCTCCCGCTTTTCTGGCGCCGCGTTTCTTTGCCACAGCCACACGCTGCCGACCATCGCGCAGGCGGCGGCGAGCGCCGTGAAAAGAAAGCGCCGCCGCCGGCCTGCGGGCGACATACTGTAGAGCACGCGCTCCAGCCGCGCGCGGAGTTCCTCCGCCGACTGCACGCGCAGCACGGGATCGGCCTGCATGACTTTTTCCACCACGGCATCCAGTCGCGCGCTGCTGTCGCTCTTGTGTGAGGGCGGACGCCACGCGCCCTGCGGGAGTTCGCCGGTGAGCATTTCGTAGAGCATAACGCCTAGGCTGTAAAGGTCGGTGCGGCCATCCAAGGGGCGCCCTGCGCGCTGCTCCGGTGACATGTAAGTCGGCGTACCCAGCGTTGTACCCGTCATTGTATGCATGGCTTCGCAGCGGTGAACACCGGTGCATTCTTCGGGGGTGCTAACGAATTCTTTGGCCAGTCCGAAGTCCACCACCTTCACGCTACCGTCCGCGCCTAGCAAAACATTTGCCGGCTTGATGTCGCGATGGACGATTCCACGGCTGTGAGTGTATTCTAGTGCCTGACATACCGCGACTGCGATCTGGAGTGCCACTGTCGTCGGCAACGGACCAACGGAAAGCCGCTGGGCGAGATCGCTGCCATCCACATATTCCATGGCGTAAAATAAATGGCCGTCTGCAGTCTCTCCAGATTCATATATAGCAACGATATTCGGGTGCAGGAGCTTTGCCAATGCTCGCTCCTCCGCGCGAAACCGCTCGGCAAATTCCGCATCCCTCGCCTCTAGGCTTGGCAGCAGTTTAATCGCCACGACGCGGTCTAGCGCTGGCTGCCTGGCGCGATACACCGCACCCATACCACCCCGCCCGATAAACGCCTCCACCTCAAACCCTAGCAACACCGCCGCCAGTTCTTCGGGCGTCGGGGGCTGCCACATCGCCCGTGAGTTCGCTCGCTCCGACAAACGTGCCCGCGCCAGCAACGCGAGTGGATCAAGGCCCAGAATTTTTTCTGCGCTTTGGTTAGCTGGTATGTTCATGACGATGCCATCACCTAAATTTAAAGGTACGCCAATGCTGAACAGCATTCTTCGCACTATTCCGCCTGTCTTCCGTTTTATTGTCATTCTATTTAATTCTGAAAAATCGCTTCACCCTGATAATTTCACTTGAATTTATGCCACAAGCGTCCAGATTATTAGAATTACCTGATATTCATTACCGTGAGACTTCATTCTATTTCCCTCTTCGCGCTCGTTTCCATCACTTCGTTGTCGGGTTCCGTTCTGGCAGATGTGGTGACGGATGCCAATAATCTGATATTGGACGCGATCCGGGCGACGTCTACTCCGCCGCCGAAGGCCTCGCGGAACCTTGCGATCCTAAGCACAGCGGTTTTTGATGCGGTGAATGGGATCGACACGAGGTATAATCATTATGGTATCATGCCTGCGGCCAATTCCGGCAGTGACATACAGGCGGCTGCGGCTGCGGCTGCGCACCGGGTCATGACCCAGATATACACGGCACCTGCGCAGGTGGCGGCTGCTAACAGCTTTTTCGCATCCGCCGTAGCCGGCATCCCTGACGGCCCTGGAAAAACTGACGGACTCGCCTGGGGCAACCTGGTGGCGGATGGCATCATGGCCATGCGGAGCAGCGACCAATCCACCGCTGTAGTGAGTTATTCTCCAACTCCGGGGCCGGGTAACTGGCAGCCCACCGGTCCAGCTTTCGCGGCCGCAGCCCTGCCCCAGTGGGGTGGCGTGACGCCCTGGACGATGACCAGCGGGAGCCAATTCCGCCCGGGCGGCCCACCGGACCTGACCGGCGCGATCTATGCAGGAGATTTCCAGCAAGTGTATGATCTCGGGGGCTCGGGCAGCCTCATGCGGACCGAGGAGCAGACGGATATCGCTCTATTTTGGGCGAATGGCGGCGGCACCGCCACCCCGCCCGGCCACTGGAATCTCATCGCCCAGAACACGCTGGCAGGGCGTATCGGCGAGACGGAAATTGTGGACCGTGCCCGGCTTTTTGCCGCCCTGAATACCAGCCTCGCGGATGCCGCCATCGCTGCCTGGGATGCCAAGTATGCTGAGGATTTCTGGAGGCCGGTGACTGCTATCCATGGAGCGGACGGAGATGGGAATGAATTGACGGTACAGGACCTAGAGTGGGAGCCACTCCTCGTGACGCCGCCCTTTCCGGAATACGTTAGCGGACACAGCACCTTCAGCGGTGCCGGAGCCCGTATCTTGGCGGAAATATATGGCACGGACAGCGTATCCTTCACCCTTGCGAGTGAAGACC
Organism: Verrucomicrobiota bacterium; assembly: GCA_043769435.1. Classification (GTDB taxonomy): domain Bacteria; phylum Verrucomicrobiota; class Verrucomicrobiia; order Verrucomicrobiales; family V1-33; genus JAYVJI01. The sequence continues at coordinate 3,867 of JAYVJI010000306.1, read as the reverse complement.
CCAGCGTTGGCGTCCGCTCCTTCAGCTCGCTGAGCGGAGCCGCTGCGGAATCAGGGATAAGCCGGGTCTACGGCGGGATTCATTTTAACTCCGCCAATGTGGACGGCCTCACTATGGGAAACACCATAGGCTTTCAGACTCTGAAAGACTACTTCCAGCCAGTGCCTGAGCCTACAACCGGAGGTCTGATCCTCGCTGGTGGACTGCTGGCTTGTTTCCGTCGCCGGCGGGTCTAGTGGAAGAGAGGCTTGGGAACCTACGGCCCGCCTGTGACCAGTCGGGCAGCCGGCTCGCAGAGTATCGCGATGGAAACAGATATTCCGTCCAGTCAACGCACTGTCGGTGCTGTGCGTGTTGATTTTCATGGAAACAAGCACTTGCAAATGCCAAGCCATGGAGGCAATGAGGTCACGTCTGAGATTCGGGCTGTGGCGCAGTCTGGTAGCGCGCCTGCATGGGGTGCAGGAGGCCGTGGGTTCGAATCCCGCCAGCCCGACCACAGAATTGCCGTCATGAAATAGCGGATGGCGTAATCTGCTAAGTTTTTTTTGCGGGCTGCGTTTCGTGGTGTATATTTACACATGACACCCACACCGCTTAGTATTCTGGCCGTATTTTCCCTGCTGGCACACTTCCCGTTAGCGGCCCAGGAGACCGTCGCTCCCAGTGCGCCAAGCACGGTGGTGGCCGTGGACTCCCTGCCGGTGAATGACCTCGACGGAAAGCCCATCGCTACAGAGTCATGGAAGGGAAAGACGATCGTTTTGGAATGGCTGGACATTCAGTGTCCCTGCACAAGCCGTCACTATAATGCAGGCAACATGCAGAAGGTCCAGGCTGAGGCTACCCAAGCCGGGGTAGTGTGGGTTTCGCTGTTCTCCAACACTGCGGCAGAGTGCCGTGATCCTGGGTTTGCAGCCGCTATCAGAGGCGCCATGAATAAGTGGGCCGCACAGCCCGGGTATATGGCTGCCGATGCGGACGCGGCCGTGGCGCGGCGGTTTCAGATCGATTTCAGCCCGGCCGTGGTCATCATCACACCAGGGGGAAAAGTAGGCTACCGCGGGGTGCTGGACAGCAGCACGCTACAGGGCGAAACCACTCCCGAACAAATCACCGGCGCCACCAGTTTCATCCGACAGGCCCTAGCGGACATCAAAGCAGGAAGCCCCGTCCGGCTCCCCCAAACCCCGCTCATGGGCTGCGCCCTCAAGGGTCTGGTCCCGGCGGAACTGCCCGGTGCTAAACCGGAGCAGGCCCCTCCTGCTCCCGCGCCTGCTGCGCGGTAGTCCGCCCGCTTTTGTTAGAGTGCTTGAGGGTTAGCCGGAGGCAAAACGCGCACCACTTATAGTTGCGGCGCGGATGTAAAAAGCCCGCAACCGGGTGTCGGTTGCGGGCTTGGTAAAGCTGGCAGCGTGGTTATTTGGCTGCTTTACGGTATTGGTCGTTGAGCTTGTCTACAGACCAGAGGAGGCCGTCAGTCACCATATCGAGGTATCGGGGATCTGCGACGGTTTCAGAGTTGTGTCCGAGCGTGGTGCTCCAGACGCGGGTTTTCTTGGGGCCGTATTCGTTGGTCCAGGCTACCACGGTCTCGACTTCCTTTTCTGTGCCGTCTTTGGATTTTATTTTTTGTTTGCCCTTTGCGAGGGCATGGGCATTGAGGAGGGAAATGTTGTTATACAGTTCCTCTTTGATGGTCGTCCAGTCGGCGGCTTTTGCCATGGAGGGGTGTGCTTTATCCACGATGGTAACCTCGATGGGTTCCTGCGGACCGTGGCCGGTGGACTGTAGTCCGATGTAGTCAAACCACATAGCATCGCGGGTGCCCGGCGTGACGGGTCTCTGAAAGTCACCGACACGGTAGCAATGCATGGCGCAGTGCAGATTCACGCCGGGAATGCCGTTCTTGTGGGCGGCGAGGATGTTTTCCAGATACTCCGTTTCTTTGACATCAGCAGCGCATTCGTCGTGAATGATGACGTCGTATCCGGCGGACCAGTTGTCCTTCAGATAGGCTTCAAATTTGGGTTTGGTGGAGCTGTCCGGGCTATAGGCAATGTCCACGATGATATTGGCGCGGGCTTCGAGGCCGGCCTTGAGCAGGTCCTTTTGCTTACTGTAGTCATGACAGCAGCCGCCGATGACGAGAAGGGCTTTCAGTGGTTTGACTCCTGCAACGGGAGCCGGGTCCGCAGCACCCGCTTCCGGGCGCAGAACTGTAAGAGAAAATACCCCGCCGAGGCCTCCGGCCATGACGAGAAGAAGGAAGGAGCGTCTGAGGAATGGTGATGGTGATGACATATCTCTACCGCTTCCATGGGCTGACGGGACTAGACAACTGAAAACACTGGCGCGACTGCGGCCCGGTGCGTTGATTTTTCGGCGGTGAGGAACTTCATGAGTTCGAGCACCTCACGCTCGGTCATGGATTCGAGCAAGGCCGGGAGGCATGAGGCCTTGGGGGAGCTTTTCGCGCTTGGCGACATCGGTGGTGGAGGGGGCCACGGATTCTGTGGGGGTGCGGTTGGTTCCAGTAGTGGCCGTGGTGGATGACATAGGAAGTGCCGCCTCCAACGAAAAAGCTGCGGCAATGAGTCATGATGTGCTACTGGTCGACAGGAAGGGTGACTGTTTGCCCGCCGAATTTTGGTTCCGTATCGAGGATGAATTCGTCGAGCACGGCCTTGATGCGGGCAAACCACTCGCGAGTGCGGCTCTTGGTGGCGGCAGGCCCGGTGATGGGGGCCGCGTGGTAGCCCACGGCGCTAACGCCATGCCGGTCTGCGAGCCACAGAGCCCTAGCCAGATGAAAGTCATCACTGACAATGATGCAGCGTTTCACTCCGAAGACGTCGCGGGCTCTCACGACGCTGTCGAGGGTGCGGAGGCCGGCGTAGTCTAGGGTGATGGCCGCAGCGGGGACTCCACTGTCCTGGAGTGCCTCCTTCATGTCCTGGGGTTCATTGTAGTGCGGGGTGCTGTTGTCGCCACTGAGCAGAAAGTGACGGGCCTTACCGGCAGCATAGAGTTCAGCGGCGGCCTTGATGCGGATTTTGAAGTGTGCATTTCCACCGCCCGCGACGGTGTTCTTACTGGTGCCGAGGACAAGCGCCACCCCATGTGACGGGATGCTGGCGGTGGACGTGAAGATGCGCTGGGCGGACCTAGAAGTCATCCAGACATTGATCCCCACTACGGTCAGCGCGCCGAGCAGTGCTGAGTAGATGCCCCACCTGAGGTAGAACCATATGATTTTCGAAATCCGTTGCATGAAGGGGATGGGGGCACTGAAAGAGTGGAAGTCCCTTCCGCATCACTGCGGCGGTGTCAACCCACGTATGAAAACGATCCTGAGAGTGCTTCCCTGGCTGCGCCGCTATCCATCAATGGCCGCAGCTCAAATTCTGTGTGCCGTGGCCGGTACTCTGATGGTGCTTGTTTTTCCCTCGGCTGTGCAGCGCATCGTGGATGACGTGAAGGCTGGAAATCCGGATTCGCTGGTGTCCTGGGTCTGCTACGCGGCGCTCGCTTTCTTTGCCCGGGATCTGCTGAACAGTCTGCGGATCCGCATTAATAATACGCTGGAGCAGCATGTCATCTTCGACATCCGCAGCGATTTGTATCAGCGCCTGCAGCGGCTGCCGCTGAAGTGGTTTGATCAGAAACCCACCGGCGACCTTATGACGACGGTGGCGGAGGATGTCACCAGCATGGAGCGGGTGCTCATCGATGGCGTGGAGCAGGGCCTCATCGCGGTGCTGCAGATCGTGGCGGTCTGTGCGTTCATGTTCTGGAAACTGCCGGTGCTGGCGGCCGTGAGCCTGATCCCCATCCCGCTGCTCATGGGTGGCGCGTATGTGTATA
>JAYVJI010000305.1:0-3683 GCA_043769435.1 Verrucomicrobiota bacterium | reverse complement strand
CTGGCCGTCACTCCATCAGAGACCCCGGCGTCGAAAATTCATCTCTCCCGGCAGGTGACTTCCCGGAACGGCAAGGATGCCGCCATCACCGATGTCATCACTATCCGCGGAACCCGGGCCGCAGCATTACGTGCGCAACTCGCCCCGCACAATGCAACAGCTAGGCAGGCCGTGCTCCGCAAGCTCATCGCCTTTGACCGGGTGGACCACCGGACCACCGCCATGCGCGTGGACAATGTTCAGGAGCCCGGCAAGCCGCTGACCCTGACCATTTCATGGACCGCAACCGGTGCCGCGCGCACTGAGCCGGACGGCCTGCACCTCGCGGTGCCCTCTGTGGTAGAGGCCAGTCTGCTAACATCTTCCGGACTTGATACGGAGACGGCATTGCCGCTACTCATTCCCTCCCGCACAGAGTTTACCAGCGAAGCCGTCGTCACTGCTCCCGGGCATATCCCCGTGGTTCCCGTGGAAACGCAGAACGGGATCAACACCGCCTATGGCAAGACGGGCTTCCATGCCTCCGTGCAGGGAACGGCTCTGAACTGTCAATGGGACTGCACGCTCAACGCCGGCAAAATACCTGTGGATGAAAAGAACGCGGTGCACGAATTCATAAGAGCGAGCCTGCATCCGGCAAGGGGGGACTGGGCCTTTGTTCCTGCTGCCGCTGGATCCCGGCCTACCCTTGCCGGCAAGGCGATAGATGGAAAAACACCTTGATTAACATCGACACCGAAATCATTATTGCACCCATGCTGCCTACCGACCAGACCACCAGGCACGCCCCGTTCCGCTCGTGGATCGTGGCAGCGCTGACGTTGCTCACAAGCATCGCGGGGGCAGCGCCGTCTTCATGGCTCCCGGGAACTGGAGGCAGTGTTCCGGCATCAGGGTTTCAGGTGAATACTTCCAGCCGTGACGAGGTGCTCTCGTTTCACAATTGCGTATACCGGCCTGGAGAAAAAGCGAATGCCGAAATGGGCTGGACGGGAAACTTCAGCACGGGCGTGCATGGCACAACCTCTGCGCCGTTTCGGGAGCATGTCCGCCGCCGGGTGAACTACTACCGCGCACTAGCCGGTGTGCCCGCAGACATTACTTTTGATGCCATAGGGGCCCAAAATCTAATAGCGGGTCCCACCATCCCCAGTGGAACCACAAAGCTGACTACAGTGATGTCCTCCTCACTGATGAATTGCGTAGAGCACGCTCTGGATAACGAGATGGACCTCACTCATACCCCTCCTTCCAGCTTCGCATACTACACCGCCGCGGCATGGCATGGGTGCCGCTACTCCAATCTTTGTGTAGGCTTTTACGGTACTGAGGCGATGGATGTCTACATGCTTGATAATGACATTAATGACGAGCAATTGAACAACATCAATGTAGGTCACCGCCGGTGGATGCTTTATTCACGTGCGCTCGACATGAGTACCGGCGATGTTCCCACCGGAAATTACACTGACTCTTTTGGCTCTGCTTTTTGTTATGGGGCCAACTCGCTCTACATCCTTGGCACTGTTCGTCCAGTCCAGCCACCAGCTTTCGTCTCATGGCCAAACGCCGGCTGGTGCCCTGCGGCCCTTGTTCCACAGCGCTGGTCGCTCTCCTATCCTGGCGCGATATTTTCCAGCGCCACAGTGACCGTGACCGGGCCTTCCGGAGCGGTTCCGGTGAACATCATTTCCAGCGATGTCACCAATGTTGGTGACAACTCCATCGTCTTTATTCCCACTGTGCCCGCGCAGACATTTTGGAACGAACAGACGTGGACTGTGACCGTGAGCGGCATCACGGGCAGTGGTATTCCCGGTTCCTACTCATGGCAGACAAAGGGGCTGAATACAGAGTCCATCGCTATGCCCACCAGTCTGACTGGCCCTGCCAGCCCACCTGCTGCGGGAGCCGCCTACACTTTCACCAGCGTCCCGGCCGCCTCCAGCTATGACCTCAGGGTCGACAGCACTTCCGCTCCCGCGACGTATGCGCAGGGGGCAGAAGACTCCCAGGCCGCAGACATCAATGACCTGACTGGTCCGGAATACACCCTGCGCGAATCGAGCCAGACCTTCGTCACCAGCAACGGAACGAGAGTTCCGTTCTCTCCCCGGACGGGCAGCCGCGCCATTCACCTAGCATTTCCTCCGGGGGACGCAGATCAGATCTTTGAGATAGTTCCAGAATTTCTCCTCACCAGCACCAGCAGGTTCGACTACTATAACTGCTTCCGATGGCTGCTCAGCAACAACAGACTCAGTCTGGAATTGAGCGCGGACGGGGGAAATAACTGGACAGAAATCGACGGGAGGAACGGTGCCTACACTTATGTTCCCAATGGCACCTATAACACCGCACTCTGGGACAAAAACAGCGACCTGTCACCTTCTTGGAAACTGCGGTCCGTGAGCCTCACTCCATGGGCGGGAAAAGTGGTAAAGTTCCGCTTCATTCTGCGTGCCGGCGGCAATGGCCAGGATCATTACGATAGCCGCCATGGCTGCTACATTGATGATATTTCCATCCTTGCCACGCAGCGGTTGACTCCCGCCGGGGCACTGAACTCAGCCACCCCTTCATTCACCTTAAACGCGGGGAATGGACTGACCGCCGGACAGAACTTCCTCCTGCGGGCAGCCCCTGTGATCGGATGTTATCGCATGTCTTGGGCACCGCATCTCCCCATCACGCCAACGTCGGTCACTGGCTTCAATGGATGGATAGCCGGATTTTACCCGAACCTCACAGGCGGGATCAATGGTGATTTTGATCATGACACCATTCCTAACGCCGTGGAGTATGTGCTGGGCACAAATCCCACGGATCCCGGCAGTGGCCCTGGCGCCATTCCCACCCCTTCACTGATTGAAGGCGTCCCCGGCACGCCGGACAAATTCCAATTAACCGTCCCTGTCTCCCGGATTGCGGCCGGTGTCACCCTCAGCGGAGAATACAGCTGCAATCTCCGAGGCTGGCAACCAGTCCCGAATACCGGGCCGGTCGGCACTTGCACACTGTGCGTTGATGTTCAGCCAGGACAGACTTGTGGTTACTTCAGGCTCAAGGTAACGGCTGTCCCATGACGCGGGCGTCCTGATTCCTTTCAGAAAACACAGCGGCTCCTGCTGGACGCCGCAGCACTTCGCGTGAACAAGTCCCGGAAAAAATCAAGCAACGCGCTTCCATGAACTTCAGAATTCTCAAAATGCTCTCACCCGCTGCTTTGCTGCTGGCGACACTCCTGGGACTCCCGGCCGCCGATGGCCTAACGGTCTATCCGTCCGTGCCGGGGCTCGCTGCATCGGAACACTACACGGTCCGCGTGCGCTCCGCTGGTGAGCGCAATCCGTGGCAAAGCGTCTTCGCTTTTGAAACGAAATGCAAGACCATCGAAAAGAAGGCAGACGCCTACTTCGCGCATCTGGCTGGTTGGACGCACACGTATGTGAACTTTGAAACCACCGGTGCTGTGGAGGTCGAGATTTCCCGCGCTGGCGGCCTGCCGGTCCGGACCGCGACCGTGCATCCACTGCGTAAGGCGGCTGACTGCTCCGTCAAGGACGGCAAGGCCTTCATCAGGCTCGATAAGTGCTGTCTCGTCGCTGTCGATATCGATGGCCAAATGGATGCGCAGGACACCGGAAAGGGCTACTCCGGTCCGCCGGTCCATACGCTATCGA
>JAYVJI010000304.1:0-1619 GCA_043769435.1 Verrucomicrobiota bacterium | reverse complement strand
GTGCTCATTTTCGATCGTGGACAGCCCCCCGATGCCACTGCCCACCATCACTCCATACCGGGTCGGGTCTACTTTCCCTAGGTCCAGCCCGCTGTCAGTGATCGCCATGCGCGCGGCGGCCACGCTCAGGCCCACGTAGCGGTCGCAGCGCTTGCCGTCCTTCTTTTCATTGAAGAAAGGGATGTAGTCGAAGTCTCGGATCTGCCCGCCGATGTGGCAGGCATAGGCGGAGATATCGAAAGCGTCGATAGTGGAGATACCAGAGCGGCCGTTTTTCAGGCTGTCCCAGAATGTTTCCACGGAATGTCCCACGGGAGAAATGACGCCCATGCCGGTGATGACTACTCTACGCTCGTTCATAATGCTGCGGATTGGATGTTGCTGTGGCCAGCCATGCTGACCGCCCGCCTGAAGTATCGCGGGCCGTGGGTCATAAGCAGACGGTTTCCGGCTGTCAAACTAAGGCGCAACAAAAAATCCTCCCCGTGCGGCGCCGGGCTTGCATTCATATGCAGCTGGCAGTAGCCCCCTGCCACTTTCCCTACGTCACCATTCATACCCATGCACGATCCCCGTCTCGATCTCCTCGCCGCTGCCCTTTGCCAACACTCCATCAGGGTCAAGGCGGGGGAAAACGTCCTCATAGATCTTTATGACACCCCGCCGGAAATGGGCGTGGCCCTGATCCGGGCCGTGCGCGCAGCTGGCGGTCACCCTCTCGTGCAAACCCATGACGCCCGGCTGACCCGGGAACTCCAGATGCAGGCCAGCGGCCAGCAATACGAGGCATGGAGCGCCGTCCAGATGGACCTCATCCAGCGCATGCAGGCCTACATCGCCATCCGCGGCAGCCATAATATCACAGAAACCAGCGATGTGCCCCCGGACATGGCCAAGCTGGTGATGGGCAAGATGCGCCCGGTCATGAATCACCGCGTACAAAAAACAAAATGGTGTGTGCTTCGCTGGCCAAATGCAGCCATGGCTCAGCTCTCCGGCATGAGCACAGAGGCCTTTGAGAACTTCTACTTTCGCGTGTGCCTGCTGGACTACGCCGCCCTCACCCCCGCCATGCAGGCGCTCCAGGACCTCATGGACGCCACCAGCAACGTCCACATCACCGGCCCCGGCACCGACCTGCGATTCAGCATCAAGGGCATCCACGCGGAATACTGCGGCGGGGAAAAAAACATCCCCGACGGAGAGTGTTTCACCGCTCCTGTGAAGGACAGTGTCGAGGGCATCATCAGCTACAACGCGCCGACCATTTACCAAGGCATCGCCTTCGATTCCGTAAAGCTGGAATTTTCCAAAGGAAAAATCGTCAACGCCACCGCCAACAACACCCCTGCCCTCAATAAGATTTTTGATTCCGATGAAGGTGCCCGCTACGTCGGCGAGTTTGCCCTGGGCTTTAACCGCGAGATCATGCACCCCATGAGGGACATCCTCTTTGATGAAAAAATCGCCGGCAGCTTCCACTTTACGCCGGGTCAGGCCTACGAGGGCAAGACCGACAACGGCAACCGCAGCCAGGTTCACTGGGATCTCGTCTGCATCCAGCGCCCGGATTACGGCGGCGGCGAAATCCACTTCGACGGCAAACTCATTCGCAAGGA
>JAYVJI010000303.1:0-2717 GCA_043769435.1 Verrucomicrobiota bacterium | reverse complement strand
GTTTTTCGTGCTGAAAATGATATGCACAAGGTTGATGGCGAGCGATTGCGGCATGGTTTAACGTTCTATGGTTTCAGAGAAAACGCGGAAATATCCGGCCGTCTTTCAGACCTTGCGATGTGGGGTGGGATGCAGTCATAGCCCTGCGGGCTATGCTGGTATCGAGACGCACCTTTGGTGCTTTCCATCGGTCTTTCAGACCTTGCGATGTGGGCTGGGTTACAGACATAGCCCTGCGGGCTATGCTGGTATCGAGACGCATCTTTGGTGCTACCAGAGGCATGTGATATTTTTCAGCTCCAAGGGAGCGATTTGATACCAGCATAGTCCGAAGGGCTATGATAAAGGATAAATCGTTCACGAGGTCTGAAAGACCGATGGATGGCGGCGGCGCTTCCGCCATGCAAACAATCCAGCGGTCTTTCAGACCTATGTTTCGCACCCGGCGGGAGTCATAGGCCGATGGGCTATGCTGGTATCGGGACGCACCTTTGGTGCTGACGAAGTGGGGTGTCACGTAGCCGAGTGCTAGGATGGCATCGGGATTGTAGAGCTTGGTGCTGTAGGCTTTTCCGTCAGCGGCAGTTGTCAAGGATTCCTTGACAACTGAATCCTCGCTCAACTCTTCTTCCGCAAAGGTGTTTTGCTTCGTTGCGCTGAAGAGGTCGGCCATTTGAAGGGGTGTCCTTGACCTCGACGTAGCTGCTGATGGAAGGGTTGTAGTCCTTTTCAGCGACAGTGCTGTGATCGACGCTGAGGGCAAAGTGGGGGACGTTTTCCTTGCTGTCGAAGACCTCCACCATGCGGATGATGTGGACATCGGTGAGGACGTTGTTGTTCGTTTCTTTTTTGAACAGCGCGCTGGCGTCGATGAACTGGGTGCGGGTGTCCGGTTTGTGCTTAGAGAGCACGAGGATAGTGACTGCGATGGTGGTGCCGAAGAAGAGACTAGGCGCGAAGGAGATTACCGTCTCCACGTAGTTGGTGTGGTTGATTTCCTGCCCGAAGAAGCCGTCCTCGATGATGTGGGCATCGAAGTGTTTCTTGGCCTGAAGTAGCAAGGAACCAGAACAGAACCAGCGGCGGGGTCACCGGAGAGCCCATGCCCCTCATTGACCGCCAAGTCGCCAACTGGTGGACGAGCACCAACCCAGAATCCAAATTCCGCAAAAACCTCTTCGTCTCATGCGCCGCACCAGACGGTAGCCGGCGCAATCAGCAAAATCGCGAGTTCACCATGCGCCGCACCCACGCCCCCGCAGAGCGCCATCAAGTCACCAGCCATACCGAGCTGCTAGCCCTTCTGCAAAGTGAGTTCAGTCCACACCTACTACCAGATACCCGCTTTGATCTACTCGGGCTGGCATGAATTTGCGGCTTAAGAACTTGCGCATTAGCCCGAATAAAGCGCAAGAAATTACCTCCGCCGCTGGACCACTGCCGCGCACGGTATGGCAGGGGGATTTGGGTGGTGATTCTGGGTGGTTTTCCGAGGAAACTGCGACACCTAACATTTCCTTGTGAAATTTTTCACAAATTAGCCTTGCGAAGGGAATTATCACCCGTTACCGGCCAATTCCAATCGTATAAAGTGCGGTAGGCAGAAGGCTCCCCTGATGCTTCCACCGCCTGAAATCACGCAGCCACTATTCAGCCTCACTCACTATGCCCAGCACCCGCGACATTCGCCGCCGCATCAAATCAGTCAAAAACACGGCCCAAATCACCAAGGCCATGCAATTGGTGGCTGCTGCCAAGATGAAAAAGGCGCAGGATCAAGCGACGAACGGGCGCCCGTATGCGGATCTGCTGAATAAGGTGCTGGTGAGCCTGAAGGAAAAAGCAGCCGAGGGAGTACATCCGTTTTTTTCCCCGGGAGCCGGGAGCAAGACGCTGGTGCTGTTGATCACCAGTGACAAGGGTCTCTGTGGCGCGCTCAATACCAATCTGCTGCGGAAACTCACCCTGACAGATTTGCCGGCTGACACGGATTATGTTACTATAGGCCGCAAAGGAGCCCAATTCCTCAGCCGACTGAAGAAAAATCTGCTGGCTGACTTCCCGATCAAGGACCCGGCAAAGTTCCCTGAGTTGCGCGTAGTGGGGCAGTTTGTGCAGGAGAAGTTCCTGAGCGGAGAGTACAGCAAGGTGCTGGCTGTTTTCAATAATTTCGTGAACATCGTGACTATCGTGCCGTCTGTGGAGCAGTTGCTGCCGGTGAATCCGGTCACGCTGGGCGGGAAGCGGAGCTACGAGGGCATGGGCAGGGAGGAGACCGTGGACGCAGCGGCAAGCGCGCCCATGGAGTATACTTTTGAGCCTGATCCGGCCTCTGTATTTGCAGCGGTGCTGCCGCAGTATGTGAACAACACGGCGTGGCAAATGCTGCTGGAATCAAGGGCATCTGAGCACTCCAGCCGGATGGTGGCGATGAAAAATGCCACGGACAATGCCAAGCAGATGATCAAGGACCTGAGCCTTGAATATAATAAGCTGCGGCAGGCAGCCATCACTAATGAGCTTCTGGAAATCACCACTGCCAAAATGGCGCTGGGCTGATCGCTGATCTCCCTCCACTTTCTGAATTCAATCTACATCTTCATTACCAAACCAACTCATGAGCAACACCGGCAAAATCGTTCAAGTCATCGGCCCAGTGGTCGACGTGGATTTCTCCGCAGGCGGCAACCTGCCTGACATCTACAACGCGCTTCACA
>JAYVJI010000302.1:0-2391 GCA_043769435.1 Verrucomicrobiota bacterium | reverse complement strand
AGGTGGGCAACTTAGGCGGGTAGCTAAAGGAACCTATCATTCAAACGAGACCGCGAATGTGAGTGCTCGGCTTGCACCAAAGGCAGCCAAAGCGTTACGAGGGGGAGGCGCGGCGATCCTAGTAGGTCTTCCCATAGCGATTGAAGCTTACAACGCCTTGACGGCCCAGACTGATGAAGCTCGCAATCAAGCATTCGCTGGTCTAACGGGCGAAGTCGTTTCTGCTGGGCTTACACTAGGCGGGGCTGCTTTATGTGGGGTCTTTACCTTGACGACGGCGGGAGTGGGGGCTCTTGCTTGTGGTTTAGCAATCGGAGGAGTCGGTGGACTGGCTGGCGATTATGTTGAGGAATTTGTAAGCAAGCAGTTTGCAAAGTGAAAGCCGGTGAGTCAGGGAGGACATCCGGAATAACGAAAATCTTCCTTTCTTACTATAAATTTATTTGAACGCTTCTGGTTTGAAATTTTTTTGCATCATGGATTACATAGCCCACTCAATTTGAAACCACGCCCTAGGAGCCTGTCGGACTTAGAAATTTTGGCCTTCCACAGCGATTTTCTGACGTCAAAAAAGTATTCATGCAACTCGACAGGCCTTAAATGAAAGAAAAACCGTTCAATTTTGAGAAACTAGGGAAATCCTCTATGTATGTAAGTCCGACAGACCCTAGGAGGCCTCTGAAAAGACACCTAGCTTGCGGAATTTAGCGTAGCGCTGGCGCTTCAGCTCAGCTGGGGAGAGCTTGCTCAACTCGTCCAGTTGAGCGATGACGGCCAGCTTCAGGGCCGCAGCAGCACCGGCAGGATCCACATGAGCACCGCCGGCTGGCTCCGCCACCACCCCATCCACAATACCGAGCCTGACAAGATCCGGTGAAGTGATCTTCAATGCCTCTGCGGCATCAGCAGCAAACTTCCGGTCTTTCCACAAAATCGCCGCGCATCCCTCTGGACTGATCACTGAATAGTAGGCGTTCTCCATGATCAGCACGCGGTTTGCCACGCCGATCCCGAGGGCTCCACCGCTGCCACCCTCCCCGATGACCACAGCGACGATGGGAACACTCAGTGTCATCATTTCGCGCAAATTCCATGCGATGCTTTCCGCAATGTTCCGCTCCTCTGCCTGCACGCCGGGGTAGGCCCCCGGGGTATCGATCAGCGACACTATGGGCATGTCGAACTTCTCAGCCAACCGCATGAGCCGCATCGCCTTCCGGTAGCCTTCCGGATGGGCGCAGCCAAAGTTCCGCTTAATATTTTCCTTGGTCTCACGGCCCTTTTGATGGCCCAGCACCATGACCCGGCGGCCGTCTATCATGGCTGGCCCGCCCGGCATGGCGTGATCATTACCGAAATGCCGATCGCCAGCCAGCTCCATAAATCCTGTGAAGCACAGCTCGATGTAGTCCAGCATGTAGGGCCGGGCAGGATGCCGTGCGATCTGCACACGCTGCCAGGAATTCAGGTTCTCATAAATCCGCTTCCGCTCATCCTCCAGTTTTGCCCGCATCGTGGCCACTTCCTTTTCCAAGTTCAAATCTTGATCCTTGCTCTTCTTCAGCAATTCATCGATCTGGATCTGAATGGCCAGAAGCGGTTTTTCAAACTCAAGTGGTGGTGTCATAAATGGTGATCGGAAAACTTGCTAGGCGGACTTGGTGAAACCCAGGGGCACGCCGGGCCTTAGGATGGTGGAGAGTTCTTCTATGTCCTCCCGCGAAAAATAAATTCCCTGCTGAGGCGGGTTCCCGGCTTCCCCGGCTGCATCCGGCTCCTGACTGAAAAAAATCCCCGGGCGGGTGCCGCGGGCGGCCGTCTGGAAATACTTTCTGGAGATGGAGAACCTCTCATCATCCGGGCGCACCGCCTTGCCAGCGATCCATCCGCCGGTGGCACCTATCGTGGTTTGTTGAGGCAATGAGGGAAAGGGAAGGTTCTGGCCGCAGATGGTGTAGGCCTTAAAAAACCGTCCCTCCCGGCTCACGGTCAGCGTATTGGCAGTGATGTCCACACGGACCTCAAAATCCAGCGGGTAGAGCACCAGCCGGTCTCCGGGATGAATCACTGGACCCAAGAGATTGTTCACCCGTTTGATGAACGGCACGGTGCAGCGGAAACGCGCAGCGATGGAACTGAGGTTATCCAGCCGCGTTTTGCCCACTGGGTATTCGAGCTTCCCGGGCATCGGAGTCCGGCTGAACAGGTTATCCATGTTGATCTCCCCCAGCACCCGTCTGGCATCCCCCGCCCGTGCCGAGTCCTTGTGAATGTTCAGTATCTCTTCCAGCCGCACCCGCGCAGCGGCCATTTCGCGCTCTCTGATCAACGTCATGGCTTGATCGTAGACCCGCAGACCCGTGTCCACTTTTGGACGTTCCTTCAACACAG
>JAYVJI010000301.1:0-2892 GCA_043769435.1 Verrucomicrobiota bacterium | reverse complement strand
CCTGAGGTTTGCGCGGCCCGAAGACTGGTGGAAGTCCCCACGGCGACGGTTTGTGCCAGTCCTGACGTTCCTGGCAGCGTGGCAGGGATCCATGTTTTGAGGTCTGTGCAGGTCTGGATCGCATACGTACGTCCAGGCGCGCTGGGGAACGTCAGAGTCCACGTCCCGTCAGCGCTGCGCGTCGTTGAGGTGACCACGAAAATGTTCGCTGGAACCGGCGGCGGCAAGTTCGCTCTGATCACGTAGTTGACCTCTTCGTTCCAATAGGATGGCGCCTTGCCGAAGGGGTCCGGCTCGTTCTGCTCCGTGACGTAGATCCAGCCGTATTTTTGGGCCAGTGCTCGGTCTACTGATGCCGTCATATTTGCGCCTGCCGTCGAGTAGACGATCGCTCCGAATTTGTCGTCTGAAAAGGCACCACGCCATGACACATTTTGATAGCTGCTCCAGCCGCGTGAATAAGGATTCTCAAAGGTCACGATGATCCGCATGATGCTGGCATGGGAGGATGAAACATTGGTGCCTGGATTGCCGATGAGGTATAGGCCTCTGTCCGCGGCTCGAGAGCGTATTTCCCGATAGTAGCTCAGCCGGTTTACGGCCATTTCATCTATGAAGATTCCGTGCACTCCGTATTGGTTTTTGTAGAGGTCCATTTGTTCCTCCGCCTCGTCATAAGACAGGCCGCCGTAGTAGGTGTTGATGTAGCCCGTGACCTCTGCTCCCTTGGCTTTGACGGCATTGGTGAAGGAGCGGATCGAGCCGATAGTTCCCCATGTGGGACCGTCGTCCGGATTTATCACCACGATGAGGGGAACACGCCCAGCAGCCGACAAGGCAGCTGAGTATTGGGCCGAGTTGTTGCCGTATACGGGCATAATCAAGCCGCATCCGGCCTCCGCTGGGGTTAGAAGTGCCAACGACACTGCCGCTTGGAGGTGCTTGGATAATTGTTTCATGTTTCTTAGAAAGCTGATTTTTGTAATATTATCTTGTTTTGGATATTAATCAATAAAGAATTGCGATTTGTGTTTGAATTCTTGTATTTGAAAGATCTGTCCAGAGTCTGCTCTACGATCTGGCTTTGTTATAATCTGTAAATCGTGATAATTATAGTGGTTAGAGCTTTGTTGCTGCGCGGCTATGGCGCATGCCGCGATTCAGGAGTTTCCGGTTCTCAACGCCTACCTTTTTTATTTAGTTGATTGATGCCGTCCCCTTTCGTTCTGGACACCTCTCCGCCTAAGAATTGACTCCGCTAGGCTTATGCCGCAGCCTGCCGCATCATGAGCGCTCTTGGAATTGATTAGCGCTTTCCCTTCCAAAATTCGGCTTAGCCTCGGTGCGGTTAGCTCGGGCCTTCAGCCCTTGGATTCGTGAGGAATCAAGAACCTACGGCGTTGCCCTAGGCTGCGAAAGGTAGTCGCCGACAGCGCACATCATAGGGCCAACGGCCCTTCCTATGTCAGCTTCCTCAGCCTCCCCCTTCCTCACTTCTCCCCCTTCCTCACTTCTCCCCTTTGCGTTTTTGCGTTTTTGCGTCTTTGCGTGAGCCCCATCTTTGCATGAGCCCCCAAAGAACCACGCCTGTGCGAAGGGATTGACCAGAGGCACGAATGCAGTAAGCAGGGGAATGACTTTTGAGAATCCTTGGTTTACGTTCCTACTGATATCCATCACCGGGCTCTTCCTGCTGGAGATGCTCTCCGCCGTGCTGACGCTGCGGCGGTTGTCACCTACACTGCCGTCTGAGTTTGAGGGCACATGGGATGCCGCAGCTTACGCAAAAAGTCAGGCCTACACGCGGGAGGGCGAGCGATTTGGCATGATCTCAGCCACGTGGCAAATCACCGTGGCGCTGGCTTTCTGGCTGGGCGGCGGCTACCGCTGGCTGGATGCCTTGACGTGCAGTTGGTTTGCAGGAGAGATCCCGCGTGGCTTGGCAGGACTGAGCCTCCTCATGGTGGGCTCTGCGCTCCTCAATCTTCCCTTTGAGCTGTGGGACACATTTCACATTGAGGCCCGGTATGGCTTTAACCGGACAACACCGCGCACCTTTGTGGCGGATAAGCTGAAGGTGCTGCTGTTGATGGCCCTAGTGGGCCTGCCGGTCTGCGCGCTGCTGATTTGGATTTTTGAAAAGGTGGACCATGCATGGGTCTGGGCTTGGCTGAGCGTCGCCGGCATCAAATTGATCTTACAGTTTGTCGGTCCCACATGGCTGATGCCGCTGTTCAATAAATTCACTCCTCTGCCCGAAGGCAGCCTGAAGGAGTCGATCAAGCAACTTGCGGTGACCTGCGACTTTCCTGTCAAAGAGGTGTTCGTAATGGATGGCAGCAAGCGCTCCTCCAAGGCCAATGCTTCCTTTGCAGGCTTCGGGAAGAACAAGCGCATCGCCCTGTATGACACCCTGGTCGAGAAGCACACTGAACCGGAATTGATCGCGGTACTCGCGCATGAAATTGGGCATTTCAAATGCCGCCACATCCTCCAGCGCCTCGCTGCCGATTTCATCCAACTAGCGGTTTTCTTTCTGCTCATGGGCTGGCTCTTAAAGCATCCGCAGATCTTTTTGGCCTTCGGTGTGCATCGCCCGTCGGTCTGGCTTAGCCTCGTTTTTTTCATGCAGATTTCCGGACCCGTGACGACCCTGACGGGCGTGCTCTATCAATACTGGAGCCGCAGGCACGAGTTTGAGGCTGACCGCTATGCCGCACGGGCCACCGGCTCACCGCAGCCGCTGATCAGTGCTTTGAAGCGGCTCTCCGTGGATTCCCTGAGCAATCTCACCCCTCATCCGCTGACAGTATGGCTCTCATATTCCCATCCGCCACTGCCGGAGAGGCTGGCGGCTCTGCGGGCGACGGCTGAAGAACAAGCGCTGCCGCA
>JAYVJI010000300.1:0-2007 GCA_043769435.1 Verrucomicrobiota bacterium | reverse complement strand
GCTCCGCGATGAACCCATTGGATGACCGCTCCTTGATTCTCAATACCTTGTGTTTCAAGGGGCGGGGCTATTTTTGGCCATTCCATTTTCCTTTTTAGGTTGAACTGAGCTGTTTCATCCCATCCCCCTCCCACCGCTGGATGCGGCGTATAGTGGAGTCCCCCAGCCCCGTTACTTTGCACGGCGCGATGAAATCAGCTTCTGCATAAATTCCGGTAATTGTAAACTGCAGCCATAATTTTGATGAAAAATGAAAATTTCCGTTGTGGATCTGATCATGGGAGTTATTTAAGTATCCTTAATTACCGTAATCTCCGTAGATTTGTTAACTTCTCTATCATCCAGCGCGACCCTGCGAATCCTTATCGTTGAAGATGAGGCATTGGTGGCGCGTGATTTGTGCGCTGCTCTGGCGAAGGGAGGGTATGAGGTAACCAGTCTATGCCGCAGCGGACCCGAGGCGCTGGAGGCAGTCAGGCTGCAACAGCCTGACCTGGTGCTCATGGACATCCAGATCGAAGGGACGATGGACGGGGTGGAGACTGCCACCAAGATCCAACGCGACCACGGAAAACCGGTGGTATTTTTGACCGCTCATGCCGACGATGCCACCATCGCCCGGGCCAGAGCCGCGCAGCCATACGGCTACCTGCTCAAGCCATTTCACGAGAGCGAGCTGCGCTCAGTGGTGGAGCTGGCGGTGAACCGCTATCAGGCGGACCGGAAGCTGAAGGCCAGCGAGGAGAGATTCATGTCTACGCTGCGCAGCATGGCTGACGGCGTCATCTCGACGGATGTTTTCGGCATCATAAATTTTATGAACCCGGTGGCCGAGAGTCTGACCGGGTGGAGGCACGCGGACGCGGCCGGGCGGGCGCTGCATGAGGTATTCCGGGTGCATCTGCCGGATGGCGGTCCTCTGGAAACTTCCGGTCTGGTGCAAAACGGCGGACGCCTGCTCCGGACTATAGTGCTGACTGATAAAGAGGGCACGCAGATTCCCATCGAGGATAATACCGCACCGATCCGTGATCCGGACGGGGCGCTCACCGGCATCGTGGTGTTGTTCCGACGGAAGACATCCGAGGGCCCGCTGCCGCTTCTGCCGGATGCGGGATCGCCCGGGCCGTGGCCGAATCTGGCGGGAATCGTCAGCAGCATTTCCGATCCTATCGTGGCGCTGGATGCTTCATGGCGGATCAATTATCTGAACAGTCTGGGGGCCGCAGCGCTGGAGGGCCCGCGCGAGTCGCTGCTGGGGAGAGTTCTGTGGGATTGCCTGCCTGCCTCCATGCACCGTCTGTACTACCATGAGTTTTCCGCAGCGCTTACTAGGCGCACGGCTCGTTCGTTTGAAATGGAGCATGAGGCGCGCGGCGCATGGTATGAAGTGCAGTTGTATCCATTCGGTGACGGGCTCCTCGCGCTGCTGCGGGACATCACAGCGAGAAAGGCCTCCGAGGAGCAGCGCACGCGCATGGAGAAGCTGGAATCACTGGGCTTGCTGGCCCGCGGATTTGCTCATGATTTTAACAACCTGCTCACCGTGCTCATGGGAAACCTCTCCTTGGTGGACATGAATCTCCCGCGTGAGTCCCCCGTGCGCACGGAGCTGCAGACGGCCCGTCATGCCACCACTCAGGCCCAGGGGCTCGTCCAGCAGTTACTGACCTTCGCCCGCGGCGGCGCGCCTATCAAGCACGTGACCAATCTCGCCCGGCTCATCCAGGAGTGGTTTGCAGAATGGCCCAAGCGTCAGGGCCTCGACTATCGCATGGGCATTAGCGGAGATGACTGGTATGCGTCGGTGGACCGGCATCAGATCCGCCGCATGCTGAGTAACCTGATGAGGAATTCCGAGCAAGCACTGGGCAAGGAAGGCATCGTTAGTATCCGCCTCGTGCGCCCCGCCGCAGCGAATCTCCATGCCAGCGATCTCGGTCTGCCGGAGACGGCGAATCTGGCCACATGGTTTATCATCGAAATCGTCGACAATGGCGAAGGTAT
>JAYVJI010000299.1:0-2880 GCA_043769435.1 Verrucomicrobiota bacterium | reverse complement strand
CAGGATCCAGAGGATCGGTGCCGAGGTCCACTTCCTCTCCGTCGGGGATGCCGTCGATGTCAGTGTCATCGCTGAAAGGATCAGTGCCGAGTTCTATTTCATCGCTGTCGCAGAGACCGTCGCCGTCGGAATCAAGGTCTGGTGACCCCGCGAATAAAGGAGGTGCCGCTAAGGCCAGCGAGGCGAGTAGGGCCAAGAAGGTAGTTTTCATGGTGCCGGAGCAGTTGGGATGGGTGGCGTGCGGCAGTGGTTAGTAAGCGAGGATAATTGCCTGGGCAGCTCCCGCATGTCCGCGGTAGGCCAGCGTGGTGCCCAAGTTGGTGTTGAGGGTGGCGATGGCCTGGCCGCGGCTGTAGGTGCCCTGCTCTGGCTGAGTGAGGCTGAAGTTGTCAAACAACATGGGCCCCCCGGTGGAGATGATCGCGGAGGTGACACCGCTCTGGGCCCACGTCTGCAGGGCGTAGCCGGTGGAGGGGGATGCGGTCACCAGCACATGGCGGTTGGCCGCTGGAACCGGAGCTGTGAGCTGAGCTTTGAAGAGGATCTCGCCGTAGCGGCTGACGCTGAAGAGATGACCGGCATTTCCTGCGCTGGTTCCGAAGAAGCCTATCTTCTGCGGCGGCACCGGAGTGTAAGGCAGCACCGGGGTAATGGTCCCTACGTTAGTCGCTATCAGACTGGGCGGGCTGGCGACGCCACCAGCCACCGTGCAGGTGTAGATGGCACGTTTCACAGGCGCGCCGGCGGGATTCAGATTGGCTCCGAAAATAATGCGCGACATCGTAGTGCCAGGCATGTCTGCGACATGGAGTGCGTAAAAGCTGGCGAAGCTGTGGGCGGGAATGCTAGGCGCCGGCATTCCGACATAGGCCACGCAGGACGGCGCGATGGGTGTCTGGCGGCACCAGAGGCTCGGTATATTGATGATGCCGGCATTTGGCGCACTACGCATGTTCGTCATCTGCCATGCGATGACCTTCATTAGGTCGCCGGGGGCGCTCCGGCTATTGAGCGCCATGAGCGAGGCATTCACCACCCCGAAGTGAGTGGCTCCGGGTATGGGATTGAGCCCGCAGAGCGTGCCTTGGCGCATGATGATGAACTCCGTCAAGCTGCTGTCCTGCACGCGGATTTGTGTGCGGCTGTAGAATGGTCCGACATTATCGATGCAATGTGAGGCAATCACCCCGTCACCACTGATGGTAGGATTCGCCGGACGCGAGACGGCCCCCTGACCAGCATTCCAAAGACCACCCAGGCCAGTGAGAGTGCCGGAAGCGACGAAGAAAGTGCTGGGAGCCGGGAACAAAGGATTCATCCCGATTCCCGTCCCTCCGGGCAGTGTCGTGCGGGTCACCCGATGCGGGACCGGCCCCAGCCACTGTTCACGCTGGGACAGGTTTTGACAGTCATCATCCATGACCGGGGCCGCACGGTCCAGCATGGTAACCGTGGCGCCGGCCGCGCCCAGATCGGCCAGTGAATTGTTTGCCACCAGCCCCTGCTTGAAATTGTTAGTGCCGTCATTGCTGGCAGATTGGCAGGCGACGATGCCGTTACTGGAAATCTGGAGCCGTTCGACCGAGGGATTGGTCAGCGTGGAACCAGGAGCGAGCTGTAGACCCGTGTTGCCGAAAAAGCTTCCCCCCCAGCTCGCATCAGCCTCAGCGAAGAGCAGCTGGGGCCACCAGCTGGGCGTGGCCGTCATACTGTAGTTAGGCCCGTTGCTGAAGACGCCCTCGTCATTCGCAGCAGTGATGAATAAAGGGACCAGCTTTACGCGTCCGGCAAAGGCGTAGAGCCGGTCGTTAGGCGTGGTCTGTCCAATGACGGGCAACCCGAGATTTCTGAAACTGGTGAATTGGCCGGCAGGCAGCCCCGGCCAGCCCAGGGCGGCGAGACCCGGCGGCGTGAGCGTATCCGCCACACTCTGGTGCGTCACTCCTACCCGGGGCGGCAGCGGGGGCACAGCGAGGACGGAAGCGCTAGCGGCAAGGGACAAAATCAGTGTAAGGCGTTGGCTGGAAGCGGTGGATTTCATGATGCGGTGTTCTTTAAGTGGTGGAGTGGAATGGAGTGATCACCTTCCGCCCGGATGGGCAGCGGCTTGATACATCAGTCGGTATCCTGCCCGCCCCCTGTCACCGTTTTTGATCCCACCCTGAAATAAAATACCCCGCGAGCCCCGGGACTCCCGGGACCATGCGGAGTTCCCGTAGCACCGGTCGATGGGTTCGGGGGGGTGATTCTCCAGCCAGCTCCCCGTATCTGGCTCATGAGCGGTCATGAGCGGTTTATCCTTGCGCGGTGTGCCGCATGCTCCTAGTTTCGTTTGTTGTTCACTCACTCCATGAAGCGCCTCTCCTTTTACACCGTATCGTTCGCCGTCCTCTCTGCCGCCTGTCTCACCCTCACGGGATGCGGCGGGGGCTCCACTGACTCCATCCGCATCGGGGAATTTGCCTCACTGACCGGCAAGGAGGCGACCTTTGGCAATTCCTCCCATGAAGGCACTTTGCTGGCGATAGAGGAGGTCAATGCCGCCGGTGGTGTTCTGGGAAAAAAGCTGGAATTACTGACCGAGGACAATCAGACCAAGGCCGGTGAGTCCACGAATGCCGTGAATAAACTTATTTCCAAAGATGGTGTGGTCGCGATATTGGGGGAAGTGGCCTCCAGCCGGTCGCTGGAAGCCGCTCCTGTCTGCCAGCAAAACAAGATACCAATGATCACCCCGGCATCCACAAATCCGGACGTGACCAAAACCGGCGACTATGTTTTCCGGGTCTGTTTTATCGACCCATTTCAAGGCACGGTGATGGCGAATTTTGCCACCAAAACGCTGAAAGCAAAAAAAGTCGCGGTGCTAACGGATGTGAA
>JAYVJI010000298.1:0-4499 GCA_043769435.1 Verrucomicrobiota bacterium | reverse complement strand
CGCTGGACCCGGTCCTTTTTCCCAACGCGGCGGACTTGAAGAAGAATGCCAATCTCGGGCGACTCAGCGTGAGCAAAGCGACCGGCGACACCGACGGTGACGGCGACATTGATCGCATTCAGGGCTTCGGCGGGCGCTCGTTCTCCATTCTTGATGCCAGCGGGGTCATGATCTGGGACAGCGGCTCGCAGTTCGAAACGATGCTCGCCGCGCTCCATCCGCTCAATTTCAACTGCAGCAACTCCAACAACCTCCTCGATGACCGGAGCGACGATAAAGGTCCGGAGCCGGAAGGTGTTGCGCTCGGTAAAGCGTTTGGCCGGAACTACGCGTTCATCTCGCTGGAGCGCATCGGCGGCTTCTTCGTCTATGACATATCCACGCCCGCCGCGCCGGAGTTCGTGCAGTATGTAAACAACCGCGACTTCACCGTGGCCCCAGCGCTCGACGCCGCCGGCGATCTCGGCGCGGAAGGCATGGCCTTCATCAAAGCGGAGGACAGCCCCAACGGCAGCCCGATGCTGGTGGTGGCCAATGAAATCAGCGGCACCACCACCATCTTCGAGGCCGCCAAAACACCCTGAGCCGGGCCGCCCGCAGACAGGGAACGGGAAAAACTTGCCGCCGGCCTTACTACACCACCCACTGAATCGCTTGTTCCTGCTTTCTGATTAATTTGCCCGCAAATCTGCACCCGCGCCGTCCCGATGAACCCCTCCACCGACACTCTATTCTTGGAGGCCCTCCAGCTGCCCGCCGGACCGGAGCGCGAAGCCTTTCTTGATCAGGTCTGCGGCCAGGATGCGGAACTGCGCCGTCTGCTCGGCGCCATGCTCGCAGACGATTCCGCGGCGGAGGCCTTTTTCGACGGAGCGGAAACGCTCGCCACGCCCCCCGTCCGTGCGTTCATTCCCTCCGAGAAGCCTGGGGATGTCATCGGCCGTTTCAAGTTCCTCCAGGTCATCGGCGAGGGCGGCTTCGGGGTCGTCTCTCTGGCCGATCAGAGGGAACCCATGAAACGTCGTGTGGCCCGCAAGATTCTCAAGCCGGGCATGGATACGAGCGACAGCGACGGACCGGCGGGCGGCTTCGGATACGGACTTACATTCACCGGCGTGAATTTCGGTAAACCGGAGGACGTGAATCACCGGAAGACGACTTAATTCCGCCACACGTTTAAAACACACAAGAAGCACGAGAACCTCGAGCTTCGCTGCCAGCGGGATGACGGGATCATTGTTTACCTCGACGGCAAAGAGGTGATCCGCGACAATGTGGCGCCTGGACCTGACGCATGGCTTTTGTCCGCTGTGCTGCCGATGGAGCTGAAAAACCACGGGGTCATCCACCGGCACGCGACCACCGGAACATTAGCGCCGGGCACGCATGTCCTTGCCAGTTCAGTCCATAACACCGCACAGCCGAGTTCCGACTTGCGCCTCGGGAGATTCAGCGTTGGCGATCGGGAGGCTCAGAGTTCTCAAAATATATCACCCAAGTGACCGGTTGGGAGACGAAACAGCGCATGTATGGGAGCGGTTGTCATTGCTACCGCCTGCAACTGTAGAAAATGTACACCTGGCAGCCGGTTAACCCGGGCATCCATTCAACTCAAGTTCCAGCGCCGAAATGCTCTCATTCCCCCGGTCCCGGCCCGCGCATGGAAGAATTCCTGGCGTTGCGTGCCTTTTCCCAGGCGCGCTTCCGCTGTCGATGCGATGCTCAGACTACAACGCCCAAACATGAAACCATCCTATCTCATTTGTTCAATCCTCGTGGCGCTTTTCTCCCCGGTAAACTCCCAGGAGGGTCCGACGGCGCTGCTGACAAACCTTGCCAGCCTTGCACCGGGCGGCACCTCCGTCAGCCTGAACGCACCGGGGTTTTACCTCGGCTGCTATCCTATTGGTCCCAAGGAGGCGGTTGCTGCCGATTTTGACGGTGACGGGTTCAAGGACATCGCGGTGGCGAAGATGGAGGGTGTCATCTCGATTTTGTTTTGGGATCAAGCGACGCAAGGTTTTGTGAGCCGGCGGGACTTGTTGCATCAGCCGGTGGCGGACTACGATGGCTCGGACGGCTATCGCGGGGTTGCTGCGGCCGATCTCAACCGGGATGGCCGCATGGATGTGATGGCGATTTCCCCTTACAACGGAATGCTCTACCGTTACCGGAACATGGGGGGGCGCACGTTCGCCGCTCCGCAGCCGTTCACGCTCTGGACAGGTGCGCGGGATTGCGCCGCCGGCGACTTCAACGGGGATGGCATCACGGATCTGATCGTGGGAGGCGGGGACTATTCCACGGGCCGCAATACGGTCCTGAACTATCGCGTGATGCAGTTGAGGGGTGACGGGGTCGGCGGATTCACCGTCGGCGCTGACCTGATTTTTCCAGGGAACACTTTTATTACCGGCGCTTACTCCTGGGACAGTTCGTTTCCGAAGCCGGTGTTCAGCTTTGCGGTGTACCGGCCCCTGGGAGCCGGCACTGACCACGCGGCATTCACTCATGCGAACACAACCGCGGTCAAGTTCCTGCGAGCCAGTGCCACAGGAACGCTGGAAGTTTATGCCACCACTTCATTGCCGAAACCGGCGCACCAACTGGAGGCCGTGGATCTCCGGCAAGGAACCGGTCCCCGCTCTGGACTGCCCGCCCTGGTGGCGTCCGCAACCTATTCCAACGAGATTTATTTCACTAAAGCCGATCCCCCGGCGCCGGGCTCAGGGGCCGCGTGGCCATGGGGCGTTCTGCAAGTGGCTGGGCTTCCCCGTTCCGTTAAGGTGGCCGATTTCAATGGGGACGGTCGCAAGGATCTCGCGGTGATCCACCGTGCCTTCAATATCGTGAGTCTCTTCACGCAAGGGGAAGCCCTGCGCTTCGTCTCAACGGAAACCCGCCCTGTCGGCTCCAGCCCCCGGGATCTGGTGCTCGAGGATTTCAATCAAAACGGCAAGCCGGATGCGGTGGTCCTGTGCCGGGTGGCCAACAGCCTTACCGTGATCCGGGATTTCCCGGGCATGCCAGTGCTGGCGCGCAGTGGGATTTATCCGGGCAGCAAAGGGATCAGCACCTTAAAAATAGCGGACCTTAATCGCGATGGCATGGAAGACCTGCTCATGCTCGATACCGTGAAGGAGATGCTCGTGGTGCGGCTGTCACTGCAAGGACGCAGGTTCGGTTCTCCTGCTTCATATCCGGTCCGGCCGGGCCTTCTCACCGTCTCCGACTTCAACGGTGACGGGCACAGTGATGTTGGCATCCTCTCAGCCAATCCGGGCCTGACAATTCTGGCGGGCAGCACCACGGGCAGTCTCAGTCCGTATGCCGTGGTGTCCCTGCCGTTCCCGGGAGTGTCCGCCCTCAATGCCAGAGACCTGACAGGCGATGGTCTGCCGGAGATCGCGATGTCGAACGGGACCTCCCTCGCGATCCTGCGCAATGCCGGCAGCGGACAATTCACGGAAGCGGCGCGTCACCATCTTGCGGCGGGCGGAGTCGCCCTTGCGTTCACGGATGCGGATCAGGACGGCGATTTGGACATCATTGCCGGCGGCCAGTCCACCTTCTCTCTGCTGCGGAATGACGGCAACCTCCTCACGGGCTCGCCGCTGCCCGCCATCGAAGCATACGATTTTTCCCATGGCGGCACGCTTTACGGCACGGGCACGCTAACGACCGGGGATTTCACGAATGACGGCGATCCGGATATTGGCATCGGCACCAATGCCGGCTTTCAGAGCTTCCGCGGCAGCACCGGCACCAGCTTTGTGCCGGCACCTGGCGTGAATCCCTCCAACGCGCCGGTCGCCACCTCTACCCTGGAAGCGGACTACGATGCGGACGGTGATCTGGATAACGCTTTTCTGTGTCCGTTTGCGGATCTCATTTCGATCCAGTACCGGGACGGTGCGGCTTTCCAGGCGCGCTACTACGATATCATCGGCAGTAATTTCCTTGCGGCGGGGGATCTTGATGGTGACGGCAAGCCCGACCTCGTTGGGGGTGCCGAATACATCTGGGCGGCCTACAGCAGCGGCATTTCCGGACAGGGCGATGTTTCAGAACCCGGGCTCCCGAAAGTGCAGACGGTGGTCATCAATGAAATTCTCGCCGTGAACGACTCCTACGCTCTGCCCCAGGACGGCTCACGCTACAGCGACTTTTTGGAATTGTACAATGGAGCGCCGGGCAATGCCAATCTCTCCGGCTGGACCCTCACCGAGACTGACAGCGGCAACTTCATGCAGAAATTCACCCTGCCGCCAGCCACCACTCTGGTGCCGGGCGGCCGCCTCGTGATCGTCTTCGCCAATGTTCGTTCCATTTACCACACAGGGTTCAAGCTCACAGGTGATGGCAGCATCATCACTCTCAAGAATGCTCAGGGCCAAACGGTGGACACCGTGACTCTTGGCCAACAGCAAGCGGACGTTTCCTTTGCCCGGCCCTCGGATGCCTTTCCCTCGTTCGTGAAGAACATCTATCCCGACCCT
>JAYVJI010000297.1:0-2366 GCA_043769435.1 Verrucomicrobiota bacterium | reverse complement strand
TCCAGCAACACAGCCTCCCCTTTCAGCAATGGCCAAGGCTACTCCTACGGCAACCCTATCAAGAAGGATGTAAAGCTGGACTTCACACCCGCGCTGCCTTACGCCACTGATGGCGGCACGCTGATGGACTACCTCTCCGGTATGCTCATGCCCTATCAAATGCCGGCCCGCCTCCGCACCCTCGTAGCAAACTACATCAACACCTTTCCGGAATCACCCAGCCCGGCCAGCGCCTCGTGGAAGTATTTCACAGATACCACCGGCCTCGGGGGCAGCAACATAGTTTTCGGCCATGCTTCATGGACCTCTGCTAACTGGAAACATCCCGACTTCGTTGATACGGCCTGGCTCTCAGGCAATGCTGAGTTCGGTTATGGTGAGGGCGATGAAGCCACTGCCATTCCCTTTGGCCCGGATGCAGCAGCCAAATGGATAACATCCTATTACAGACGTGAATTCACGCTGACCGATGCGGCTCACGTTGGCACACTCACCCTCCGTCTCAAGCGGGATGACGGAGCCATCGTCTACATCAACGGACGCGAGGCGCTCCGCGATAACATGAATGCCGGAATCATCACCGGAACCAGCACCGCCACCGCTGGAGCGGCGGATGATGGGCAAGCATTCAATACTTTCACGATTTCCCCTACCCTGCTTGTGGAAGGCCGAAACGTCATCGCGGTGGAAATCCACCAAGCTTCTGCGAACTCCTCCGACGTTTCATTCGATCTGGAACTCCAGACCACCCGGACCGGCACCCCGGCCTATAATATCTCTACCTCTGACCGGATCCAGCGCATCACCGAAGCGCTCTATCTCATCTCCCTGAGCCCGGAATTCTCCCTTCAAAACTAATTTCAAAACTAATCGCGCAGCCCATCCATCCCAACACACTGTTATATGAACTCACGCGAATTTTTTTCCCGCCGATCCTTCCTCCGCCAGGCTTCAGGGGCCGCCTTTGGAACAGGCGTGCTCGGCACCCTCTTTGATCTGCGCCTCATGAATAGCGCGATGGCCGCAGTCAATGTCAGTGACTACAAGGCGCTGGTTTGCGTCTTCCTCTCCGGAGGAAACGACGGCAACAACACCCTGATCCCTGCTCCGGCTGACGCCCGCTATGCGGACTACAAAAGCATCCGCGGGCCGCGCCTAGCCCTCTGGGAGGACCAGGCAGCGGCTGCGGCACGCCCAACCATCGCCGGAGCTGCCAACCCCAACAACTTCTGGGCACTCCCCCTCAGCACCGCCAATACCGGCGGAGAAGCCTATGCTGTCCATTCCTCCATGGGAGGGGTAAGGAACCTCTTTGACCAGGGCAAGCTTGCTTTCGTCGGCAGCGTCGGCGTGCTCTTGGAACCCGCCACCAAAGCCCAGATCCTGGCCAGACAAAAAAAGCTGCCGCCCCAGCTTTTCTCACACAACGACCAGGTCACTCAGTGGCAAACCTCCGTGCCCGACGCCATCAGCAGGACAGGCTGGGGCGGACGCGCCTCTGACAAAATGCGCGAGGAACTCGTCCGCCTCGGCATTCCGCTTGGAAATATTTCCCTCTCTGTCTCGATGGCAGGAAGCAACACTTGGGAGGTTGGCGATACCGTCAACCAATTCCAAGTCAGCACCAACGGAGCCGTATCGTTTAAACTTACCACCCCCACCGACACAGGCTACAGCCTGCCCCGCAAGACACTGATCGATCAAATCCTGCGCGATACCGCCAACGGTGGTGATGCCAGTCTGTCCTCCGCACGATCAAATCTGCATTTGAAGGATTTTCAAAAGGTCAACGAGCGCGCCATTTTCAATGGTTCCTCCCTCAGCACCGCGCTATCCCGACTGACTTCGGGCCAGCCCGATGCCTCCGTGGGTCTGAGCGTCGATACCGCCTTCGGCATCGGCACCGGCGGCGTCACTTACAACAACCTCAGTGATCTCGAACGCCAGTTGCACACCGTCGCCCGCATCATTGCAGAACGCAGCTACCTGGGCATGCAGCGTCAGATCTTCTTTGTGCAGATCGGCGGTCATGATACCCACGGGGACCAACCCGTCGCCCATGCCGGCCTCCTGGCCACCACCAGCCGGGCGCTCGGTAAATTCTCCGCCGCCACGGATGCGCTCGCGGTCGCCAATAAGGTGACTTCCTTCACGGCAAGCGATTTTGGACGCACGTTCAAAAGCAACGGGCTCGGTTCCGATCACGCCTGGGCCAGCCACCACATGGTAGTGGGAGGAGCTGTCAACGGCGGACGACTCTACGGCACCTTCCCCACCCTGGATCTCAACGGCCCCGATGATTACGACACCGGCTCCGGAGCCACCGGACGGTGGATTCCGACACTCAGCGCGGACGAATACTCAGC
>JAYVJI010000296.1:0-5469 GCA_043769435.1 Verrucomicrobiota bacterium | reverse complement strand
GTTGGGATTCAGGAATCCCTTTGGCATTCAGGAGTCCCGTTGGGATTCAGGAATCCCTTTGGCATTCAGGTCAGTCATTGGGGTGTTGAAAAGTGGCATTTTTTGCATTTTTGACGTTATCGATACACAAGGTTTTGGTGATAGGAAACCCCTCCTCTATTCCGACACCTTCACCGTATTCGGAGAGCGCTCCAGCGCCTTAGGTTTTGGTGATAGGAAACCCCTCCTCTATTTCCGACTGAGACAGTCGGACCACGTTCCTTTCACACCAATGTGTCCCGACTGTCTGAGTAGGATTCAACCCAAGCCACAGCCTTAGCTAGAACTCATTCTCAATCGGGAGGCTTCTGTCTCCAAAACTGCATGCAAACAAACTGCATGCAAACACTAACTTAATTCCGAGCATTTTTCAACACCCCAGTGCTGGTGGCGCCGGTCATCGTCGCTGTGGCCGGCAGCGCAGCACTCAAGGTGAATGTGGGTGCCGTTCAAAAGGTTGTCCCATTGAAAAAACCAGCGGCAGCAGGTCGGTTGGCATCCCGGATGAGCGTTGTTATTTCCTCCATCTCTGTGGCTTCCGTCCGCGATTGATTTGCCAAGCGCTGATGGAGCACATGACTCATGAACTCGATGTCGGCCAGTTGATTCCGGGCGAGCGGAAGGTATACCAGAAGTTTGCACCGCGGTTCACGCCGTTGGCGATGACCGTAACCAAATTGCCAGAAGCCGCTTGGCCCCGGTCATTGCCGGACGCCGAGACAGGCAGCGTCCATGGGCGGTTCCTCACGACCGTATCGGAGTCCGCAGAGAGGGTCGTATAGCGTCCGAAGAATGTCGTCTCTACTACAGAAAGTCGAATAGTGGCTTGATAGTAAAGAAAAATTTATTTGCTTATCCAGAAACATATGGCATTTATGGTCCGCTCTCGTTATTATGCCAAGCCGACCGCTCTTTTTTTCCCGAATTCTGGCCGCCGCAGTCATTTGCGGGATCCCTGCGACAACGCGCGCCTCCAGTGTGGCGCGTGACTGGAACGAGGAATTGCTGGCTGCCATCCGCATCAATCTGCCCAATCCACCGTCCCACGCCCGCAACCTGTTTCATACAGCGGCCGCGATGTATAATGCCTGGGCAGCTTACAGCCCGACGGCCACCGGCTACATCAACAACGAAAAAGTATCCCCGTTGCCAATGGATGTAGAAGCAGCCCGGCGGGAGGCGGTGAGCTATGCGGCCTATCGGGTGATCCGGGCGCGCTTCGCGACGGGTCAGGGATCCGCTGTCACCCTTGCCCGGCTTGATGCCAAGCTCAACGCGCTGGGATATTCCACATCCATAGGGCAGGGTGCGCTCAGCAGTGGTGCCACGCCAGCAGAGCTGGGCAAACGCGCGGGGGAAGCCATCCTGACATGGGCCACTGTCATACCAGCGACACCCGGCGTCCCGGGCAGCCCCGGCGACGGATTCACAAATACCACCTACCCCCAGCCCTACAACGCTGCGTTCAATCCCAATGTTAACCGGTCTATGTCCGTCATGGGCACCAACCTTTCGGATGTCAGCGAAATGCAGCTGGGAAATGGTGTCCCGGAGCTGACGGATCCCAATCTATGGCAGCCGCTGGCCTTTGTGACCAGCCTCTCGCAAAACGGCATCCCGGTCGCGCGCGGGCCTCAGCAATACGTGGGGCTCTCCGGCATGGCGACTGTGCCATTCAGCCTCCAGCGCACAGACCCGCTCAAGCCATGGCTCGACCCCTCCGGGCCTCCGTCGCGCCTCAGCCGCCCCGGGGATCCCAGTGCCAGCGATGCCGAATACAAAGCGGGAGCGCTTTCGGTCATAGAGGCCGGAATCCAGCTCAATGACGATACCATCATCAATATTTCTCCAGCCTCGACCGGGAATAACCCTCTCGGCAGCGACAGCGGAGGGGGACGGGCGATCAATCCGGTCACCGGGCTGGCTTACGCTCCCAATCCCGCAAAACGGAGTGACTTCACCCGCGTGCTTGCTGAATTCTGGGCAGATGGACCCAGCTCCGAAACCCCGCCCGGCCATTGGCACGTGCTGGCGAATCAAGTCGTTGATGCGCCTGGGTTTTCCAAGCGTCTCAGAGGAACCGGCCCGGTGGTCAACGATCTGGCATGGGATGTCATCATGTATTTCACTCTGTCTGCCGCCACGCATGATGCCGCCTGCGCCGCATGGGCACTGAAGCGCTACTACTCGGGGCCCCGGCCCATCACCATGATCCGCTATATGGCCGTCAAGGGTCAGTCCAGCGATCCGCTCCAGCCTTCATACCATACGGAGGGGCTGCCCTTGAAGTCTGGTGCCGTGGAGGTCATCACCGCCGCCAGCGCTGCACCGGGCGGTCCCCATGAGCAGATATGGTCAGTGGCCTACGGCACCTACCGCCCCGGAACGGAATACACCGGGGCCATAGCCGTCCGGGGCTGGCCGGGAGATCACCCCTCCAACGGCACCGTGCCCGCCATCGCCACTAACAAAAACGATGTCCGGTGGATGCTGGGTATGGACTGGCTGCCATTCCAGCGGAAGACGTTCAACACTCCAGCCTTCCCGGGCTACGTCTCCGGCCACAGCACCTTCTCCCGCGCAGCGGCGGAAGCGCTCACTGCCCTAACCGGAACGCCTTATTTTCCGGGAGGACTGGGCGAATACATTTATGCTGCGAATTCCATGCAAATAGACCTCGGGCCATCCGCCCCTGTTAAGCTGCAATGGGGCACCTACTATGACGCTGCAGATCAGGCCGGCCAGTCCCGGCGCTGGGGCGGCATTCACGTGCCGGAGGACGACTACGACGGACGTGTCATCGGCTCCCTGGCAGGTCTGTCCGCGTTTTCCCTGGCTGAGAAATACTGGTCAGGCACTATCAATAACGACATGCCTGTCGCCACACTCACCCGCACACCGCAGGGCGTGGTCATCAGCTGGACAGCCATCCGCGGCATGTATCACAAGGTCCAGACGTCCACGGATCTGAACTCTTGGACAGATGTCACCGCCTACACTCTGGCCTATGACGTCAGGGGCACGTGGACGGATACAGCTCCCGTCACAGGGAATAAATTCTACCGGATCAAACGTCCGTAAAGATTCCATGACGGACACCCGGGACTCTAGGGACTCGGCCGGAAATAAATTAATAAATAAAGCGCCCCTAGCTTGTCGGTCACGTCGGTGGGCACGAAATATTTCACCAGCTCGCCCTTCACCGGCGCGGCGAATTGCTGCGCAGGATTTTTGGCGGCTGCCACGACCTCGGCGAAGGAGCCTATCCCCAGTGATCCGTGCCGTGACTGAGCCGGAACGCAGACGGACGCCAAAAAGCCAGCAGAAATGGCGCTTTATTTATTTATGGCCGCGTCAACCTGAGGCGCTCAGCCCCGGCGTCGCTCGAGGAGGATCAACATAATAAAGGAGAGCAGCAGATTCATGGTCTCCCGGGCGGTGAGCGGGCCGGTCTGCTCGATGTTGAATTTCCCCTGCCACAAGGCCGGGAGTTTACTCAGCCGGAGCGCGCCCTCGCCGCTGCTGCGGGTCGCCAGATAGCGGGGATGAAAGAGGTAAAGGGTCAAGAAATTCAGCAAAGGAATCTGCCCAAAAATACTGTCCACGACCTTTGCTAGGGGGTTTTCCTCCCGGATGGTGAAGTCCGGGGTCTGGTCGCCTGGATTGAATGCCTCATAGTGGGCCCGCCAGATGGACCGCCATCCTTTGCGTCCCACACTTCCGATTTCTCCGCCCCAGCTGTCGGTAAAATTATACCGCGCTGACCAGTCGATGATTTTGTTAGCGCGGATCTCCGCCAGCTTCGTCGTGCGGGTGGCATCTGTGAATATCTCCACATGTTCCCGCAGCTTGAAAAGCTTTTGCCGGGCGTGCAGCACGGACCGTCCGCTGGCATCGGTGATGTCCATGCGGGGAGCCAGCGTCAGGATGCGGAAGCAGAACTTCAGGGGAAAAGCGATGCCTTCAAGATGTGGAGCCAGCGCGTCCGTGGAGGGGATCTTGAGACTGGCAGGGGTTGCGTATGGGTTCTGTTCGTCAGGATTCATGTTAGTTTATTACAGTAGCACATCCGGGTGCAGCAGGGTCTACGGAATCGCGGAAGTTGCGGAAGTTGCGGTTACTTTCCGATGCAGAATTTAGAAAAAATGACGCCGAGGAGTTCCTCCGTTCCGGTCTGTCCCACGATGGCCCCGAGAGCGTGGAGGCCTTCCCGGAGATCGAGGGCAGTGAACTCGGGAGCGGTATGGGCAGTGATGGCGGCGAGGCCGGCGGTGATCGCGGCTTTGGAAGTGAGCAGGCAGGCTGTGTGGCGGGCATTGACCGTGGTCTCTGTGCTGGACTGGCCCCCGCTGAGCAGCGCCACTATGGCGGCTTCCAGCGCGTCCATTCCTGCACCGGTCAGGCAGGAAAGCGCGACGCCCGGTGTGTTGTTCCATGAAGGATGGCGGGGCTGGTCGGCCTTATTCAGCACCAGCAAATGCTGCGCTCCTTCCACTGGGGAAACGGGCAGGTGCCCTGCGTCAGGCTTGCTGGCATCCACTATTTCCAGCACCAGATCCGCCGTGTCGAGCTGACGGCGTGTGCGCTCCATGCCGGCATTTTCCAAGAGATCGGCAGTGGTCGCCCGCAGGCCGGCGGTATCCACCAGCCGCAGGGGGAGTCCACGCAGGTTGATGACTTCCTCTATGGTATCCCGGGTGGTGCCGGAAATCTCACTGACGATGGCCCTCTCAAAGCCCATGAGCCGGTTTAGCAGGCTAGATTTGCCGGCGTTGGGAGCGCCGGCCAGGACCACCCGGGCTCCTTCCCGCAGGATCCGGCCATGCTTTGCGGTGGCGAGGAGCGCGTCGATGCCGGCGAGGATAGCGCAGAGCTTCACAGTCAAGGTCTGGCCGGTATCCGGGCTGATGTCCTCCTCAGGAAAATCGATGCAGGCTTCCACGTGCGCGAGAACTTCCAGAAGGTCATCCCGCAGAGCAGTGATGCTCTGGCCCAACCCTCCTTCCAGTTGCCTCTGGGCCGCCCTCAGCGCCAGTCCCGTCTGCGCAGAAATAAGGTCCATGACGGCTTCGGCCTGGGTCAGGTCCAGCTTGCGGTTCAGAAAGGCGCGATGCGTAAACTCCCCGGGCTCCGCGGGCACTGCGCCAGCCTCCAGCAGCCGCTCCAGCACGCGCCCGGTGACGAGCACCCCCCCGTGGCAGCCCAGTTCCACGGTGTCCTCACCTGTGTAGCTGGCGGGCCCCCGGAACCACGTTCCCAGCACCCGGTCGATCACCGCGCCGTCCGCGCCAGTGATCGCTCCGTAATGTGTTAGCCGGGGGCTCCTGAACGCCTGCCCCTGCCACACTGCAGACACGATTTCCCGGGCATGAGGGCCGCTGACCCTCACCAGCGCCACCGCTCCGGTGCCGGGCGGCGAAGCGATGGCCG
>JAYVJI010000295.1:0-2842 GCA_043769435.1 Verrucomicrobiota bacterium | reverse complement strand
CCGCCAGCGGGTGGCGCGGGGGGATCCGCCTGCAGACCTACCGCCGCTGGGTGACCTATCCGGAGAGTTTTGATACCGAAAAGTACTGGAATGGTAAGCGGAAGCGGGAGCTGCGCGCTGAGGGTGGCAGGGTGGAGACGCTGGAAAGCCGGAAGGAAAAGGCTCGTCGGGTCCTGGAGATTGTGCACACCTTTCTCAGCCTTGTTGCCTTCACCGCCCTTGTGCTGGGCGGGCTGGGTGTCGCGGGCACCATGCACGTGCACGCCACGGAACGCCTGCCATCAGTGGCGACGCTGCGTTGCCTCGGTGCAGGGGCCTCCCAGGCTATGTCGATCTATGTGCTGCAGGGAATATGGCTGGCGGCAGCCGGTGCGGCAGGCGGTGTGCTGCTGGGCGCGGCCATCCTCCCGGTGGTGCCATGGGCGATCCATCGCTGGGTGCCGGTGCTGCAGTTGGAAGCGCCCCTTTCATGGCATCACGCCGGCATTGCCGCAGGGTTTGGCTTTTTGTTGTGTGTCTGCTTTTCCCTGCTCCCGCTGCTGCGGGTGCGGCGCGTGCCGGCCATGGCTGCGGTGCGTGAGGACATCCTGCCTTCTGGCAACGCATGGAGCGATCCCCTCCGCTGGCTACTCCTGCTCACTGCTGCCGGCGCTGTCTATTTACTGGCGGTGCAGCTGAGCCCGCCGGAGGAGCCGGCCTTCGGCATCAGCCTGGCGGTTGCCCTCGGCGTCGCTTTGCTGCAGCTCTCACTGACCGGGTTGCTGCTCATGCGGGTGCTGCGTATGCTCATCCGTCCTTCGTGGCCCTTTACCATGCGGCAGGGGGCAGCAGCGCTCTTCCGGCCCAGAAATCAGACGCTGCTCTACATTCTGAGCGGCGGCCTGGGTGTCCTGCTCATCACCATGACTTTACTCATGGAACAACTGCTCAGCCGTTTCATGGACAAATCACTGCGCATCCCAGTGAATTTCGCGGCCATGGAAGTGAAGCCGGAAAAGCTGGAGGCCATCACCGCTGTGTTGCGGCAGGGGGGAGCAGGGAATATCATCAGCGCTACCGCAGTGGCCCTGCAAGTGTCCGGAATACAGGGCCGCAACCGGCTCCAGATCCTGGAGGACAATGACAAACTGAAAAGGAAAAAGGACGGAGTGACCGGGTTTGCCCTAGGAAACACATGGCGCAGCAGTGTCTGGCTGGAAGCCCCGCCGTTCCGACCGGGGGCGCCATTTCCCGCCAGTCTGGAGGAAGGCCTGTGCCATGACCTGAAGGTGGGAGTGGGTGAAGAGGTGGCCTTCACCGCCGGGGAGACCCAGATCCGTTGCGTGGTAGCCGCGCGTCACAAGGCTTCGTGGGAAAACATGCTGAACAGCTTTCCCGTCCTGCTGCCTGCTGCGGCCCTGAAGGGCGCCGGCGGCAGCGGCATCGTGGTGGCCCGCACTGCGGATGCAGCCATGGGAGCGAGACTGCAGCGGGCTGTGGTGGAGGCAGCCCCCGGGGCGGCGGTCATTGACATGGCGTCCCTCACTGCTGTGCTGGACCGCATCCTTCAGGGGGCAGGCTGGGTCGTGCGCGGGTTGTCGTTTTCCATCGCGCTGGCCGGGCTGCTGGTGCTGGTGGCGGTTCTGGCAGCGGGACGGCGGGAGCGGGTGCGGGAGAGCCTGCTGCTCAGGACGCTGGGAGCCAGCCGCAGCAGCATCCAGCGTATTTTGATGTGGGAATATGTCCTCATGGGCCTCACCGCAGGAGCGGCGGGAGCCAGCCTCGCGCTGCTGGCCGCATGGCTGCTCAGCCGCTACCTTTTCAAAGTGCCGTTCGACATCAGTCTGTGGCCTGCTGCCACCGGCATAGCGGGCATGGCTGGTCTCTCTGCACTGCTGGGCTGGCTGCTCAGCCGCGGCATCCTTTCCCGTCCACCGGCAGACATCCTCCGCGGGTCTGTGTAGCCTACAGACCCGGCCAAAATAAACACCCATCCAATTCTGCTGATCTACTGCCAGCCTGACGCGGTTCGGAGTCCAGCCCTGTTGCGCTTCTCTCTGCGCGATGATCAGCCTAAAGGCTAGCCTTCAGGCTGCGGCGCGGCGCCACTGCTCAGCCCGCACGGTGGCCGCTGCTCCGAATCGGGCTGCAGGATCTCCAGCGGGACGTTGTGGACACTTTCCTATTTTTCCTATTTCGCAAATTTCCAGATGCATTCTGCAGGAAGCTTAGTACGATTATGCCTTCCGAAAATACTTTTCCAACATTTCTAACATTTTATCCCCCCATTTTTCATGTGCGGCATTATTGCTTACGTCGGTTCCCGTGAGGTCAGGCCTATTCTCATCGACGGTCTGAGCCGGCTGGAATACCGGGGGTATGATTCTTCGGGGATCGCGGCGCTGACGGCGGATGGGATAGAGGTTCAGAAAAAGGTCGGCAGGATTGCAGATCTCAGCCGACACATCGGCAAGCCGAAAAAGCCATCGAGTCAGGGCATCAGCCATACGAGGTGGGCCACGCACGGAGAGCCCAGCGATGCGAATGCGCATCCGCATTTGGATCAAAGCGGGAAGCTGGCGCTGGTGCATAATGGCGTGATCGAGAATTACCAGCCCCTGAAGCGGCAGCTGGTGAGTGACGGGCATGAGTTCAAATCCGCCACAGACACGGAGGTACTGGCCCACATTATTGGAAATTGCTATACCGCGTCGAGTGAGCCCGATGACCGCCGCTTGATCGAGGCGGTGCGCTCTGCCCTAGCGGAGGTAAAAGGAACCTACGGGATAGCAGTGATGCATGAGGACCATCCCGGAGTCATCATTGGAGCCCGCCGCGGGAGCCCGCTGGTGCTGGGCATTGG
>JAYVJI010000294.1:0-4514 GCA_043769435.1 Verrucomicrobiota bacterium | reverse complement strand
CACAGTATGCTCTTTCTCGGACGTCAATATAACTATCCTATCGCGCTGGAGGCTGCCTTAAAGATGAAGGAAATATCCTACATTCACGCCGCAGGTTTTCCGGCCAGCGAATTGAAGCATGGCATCATCGCCCTGATCGATCCACAGACGCCTTCTGTCTGTATTTGCCCGCAGGATAGTCTATATGAAAAGAACGTGAGCACTATGCAGGAGATTAAAGCAAGAAAAGGCCCGATCATCGCTGTGGCCACAGAAGGAGACCGTGAGATATCCCATCACGCAGACGACATCATCTACGTGCCGCGCACGGTGGAAATGCTGCAACCTGTGCTGAACATCATACCGCTCCAGTTACTCTCCTACTATGCGGCAGTGGCGCTGGGCAGAGATGTGGATAAGCCCCGGAACCTCGCGAAAAGCGTAACGGTGGAGTAATCTACGCGCACGCGTCCAAAATCAAAGGTGGCGCAGCCGCAGATTGCTGTAATGTGATAATATGAAACCATGGCCACTGTATTTGCTGGTGTGCCTCCTGCCCGCTATGGCGCAGGACAAGCCCTCACCACCAGCGCCCGCACCGCAAGCACCCGCGTCTCCTGCTGCAGAAACTGCAAAGCAGGACGGCGGAGTGCCTGCTGCCGCCGTTAAGTTTCAGGGCAGTGTCACCGGGACTGTCGAGACCATAGATGACAGCAAAAAGCGTTTTAAATTAAAGATAACTAAAGCCACGCCCGGTGCCAAAAGCGGAGCCGCAGATGCCCAGACGCTGGTGACCCGAGTGGTGGAAGTGAGCGCCGGAGGCCAGCGCGATGCCTTAGGCAAATATGTACATACCGCAGAACACATAACATGGATCACGGAACTGAAGCCCGGGGCGTCCGTGACGCTGGACGTCCGCTACAGCGGGTACCGCAACCGCCTGAAACTCACCACCCTGCCCAAGCCGCCGAAGCCCGGCGTCCAGCCGCCGCCCTGACAACTCTGCTGGAAATGGCAACGTCCGGGGGCCCTGCGCCTGCTTGACACTGCACGGAGTTGGCCTGAGCCGCAGGGAATGCCGCTGCTCCGCGTCGAGAACCTGTCCGTTGCCTTCCACACCCGTCACGGTGTGGCCCGGGCGGTGCGCGGGGTCTCCTTTGCTGTGGAGCCGGGGCAGACTATCGGCATCGTGGGCGAGAGCGGGAGCGGTAAGTCTGTGACTTGCTATGCGCTCCTAGGACTGGTGCCTTGCCCGCCGGGAAAGGTGGAATCCGGCAGCGCTTTCTTTGAGGGCGCTGATTTGCTGAAAATGCGTGAGCCCGGCCTGCGCAGCATCCGGGGCAACCGGGTGAGCATGATTTTTCAGGATCCCATGACCTCACTCAATCCCACGCTCAGCGTGGGCACGCAGGTGGCCGAGCCCCTGCGCCTACACCAGGGGATGTCTAAAAAGGCAGCGCTCCTGCGGGCGCAGGCGGCACTGGAGGAGGTAGGCATCACAGATGCGGGCCGGCGTCTGCGGCAGTACCCGCATGAGTTTTCCGGCGGTATGCGGCAGCGGGTGATGATCGCCATGGCGCTCATCACGCGTCCGGCGCTGCTCATCGCGGATGAACCGACCACTGCCCTTGATGTCACTATTCAAAAGCAGGTCCTGGACCTGATAAAGGATATCCAGAAGCGGCTGGGCACAGCGGTGGTCTTCATCACGCACGATCTTGCAGTTGTCAGCGACATCTGTGACCACGTGCATGTGATGTATGCCGGGCGCATGGTGGAGAGCGCGGGGGCGGGGCAGCTTTTCAGCAATCCCCGCCATGCCTACACACGGGCGCTCCTGCGCAGCATACCCTCACTCCAGGCAAAGGAAGACACACTTTACACGATACCGGGCGCTCCGCCGGACCCATCCCGGCTCCCGCCCGGTTGCGCCTTCCGCCTGCGGAATGCGGACCACGGGGCGCATTGCCTGACTGAGAATGAACCTGCCTTTGTGGAAGCTGCGCCCGGTCACTGGGTGCAGGACTGCCCCGGCTGCCGGATGGGAGGGCCCGTATGACTTCCCCCGGGCCGCAGGATCCTAACAAGCCATCCGCAGCGTCAGACGCCCTGCTGGTGCTGGAAAACGTGACCGTTGCCTACCCGGCACGTCGGTCGCTCCTGCGCCGCAGCGCGCCTCCGTCCATAGCCGTTGCTAGCGTTTCCCTGTCGATCCGGCGCGGCGAAACCGTCGGCCTAGTGGGTGAGAGCGGCTGTGGCAAGACCACGCTCTGCCGCGCCATCCTTCAGCTGCAGCCCGTCACCAGCGGGCGTATCCTCCTCGATGGGCAGGACCTCAGTCAGCATTCCGGCGCCGGCCTGAGAATGCTGCGCCGGGAGTTCCAGATGGTTTTCCAGGATCCCTACGCGTCCCTGAATCCCCGCTTCACCGTCTTCAGCACTCTGGCGGAAGCGATCATGGCCCGGACCGGACCACTTCCCCGGGAGGAACTGATGGAGCGGGTGCGCAGTCTCCTAGAACGCACCGGGCTCAATCCAGCCTTCGCGCTGAAATACCCTCACGAGTTCAGCGGAGGCCAGCGTCAGCGTATCGCCATCGCCCGCGCGCTGGCTCCGGAGCCCCGGCTGCTCATTGCTGACGAGCCGGTCTCTGCCCTTGATGTCAGCATCCAGAGCCAAATCCTGAATCTCCTGCAGTCCCTCACGCGGGACCTGAACCTGACGATGCTCTTCATTTCGCATGATCTGGGAGTAGTCCGCTACCTCAGCGACCGCGTCGCCGTCATGCACAGGGGCAGCATTGTGGAGGTGGGGAACACGCTGCAGATCATGCATGAGCCCGCTCACGCCTACACCCGCACATTGCTCGCGGCTGCGCCGGGAGCCCGGCTGCGGAGCACTCCCGTTCCGGCTGCTACCGGGGAACTGCCATGAAAATGATGAAAATGACCATTAGGTGATTTTTGCCTGGAATTTCCGGGAACCCTGTATTACCAGTCTCCCGCAGCAATGCATATGGTGACCGTAGCTCAGTCGGTAGAGTCCCAGATTGTGATTCTGGTTGTCGCGGGTTCAAGCCCCGTCGGTCACCCCACTTTTCTTTCTTAAGAGGTGGGCACTGCGCCCGCGCCGGATCTGGCCGATGCAGTCCACTAGGTAGACCATACCGCTCATGACGGTGAAAGCGGCCGCGATAAAAACCGGGACAATGTCCGGGATCTGTGTGAACGCGGAGAAGTGCAGCATGACCCAGCCGATGGCGACGAACTGGGTGACGGTAGTTACTTTCCCCGTCCAGTGAGGGACGATCCTAACAGACCCTGTGAGGTGCCGGATGAGGAAAGCGGCGGCCACACAGAGCACATCCCTCGTCACCGCCAGTACTGGAAACCACAGCGGGAAGCGGTGGTCGCGGGACCATCCGGTCAGGCTGAGAGTGATGATGGCGGAGAGCATGAGTCCCTTGTCAGCGATAGGGTCTAGGAGCCGGCCCAGCCATGTTTCCTGCTTCAGCCTGCGGGCCACCCAGCCATCCACGCCGTCCCCCACTGCACAGAGTAAAAAGACGCCTGCAGCAGCGTAGCGCAGGAATTCATCTGCCCGGCCTGCCGCAGCACTCCGGCCATAGGCCAGCGCCAGCCCGATGAATACCGGGATGAGCAGTATACGGAAAACCGTGATGCGGTTGGCCAGATTCAATACGGTGACATTTAGTTAGGATACAGGGCGCTGACACTGACACCTGCTGATACCATAACGTGCCCGGCGCGCCACTGCGAAGTTAGTCACCTGCCGGAAGGCACGGAAGGCACCGGGGCACATCAGCATCCGGATGCGGATCCGGTATTGCCGTCTTCCGGATTCCCTCCTCTGCGGCCCGTTTCCGGTTAGCGACTCTTTGATCCACTTCAGCGGCCGTGCGTTGAACTTCCTCTATGGCGAAAAGCAGCGGCCACGCCTTGACCTTGTCCCCCGCGCTTGGGATTTCGAAATCCTGCGGCCTGATGCTCCGGAACTCCTGAACCGCAGCGTCCGCCCACCCGAGTGCCTGACGGCTGCCTAGCTTTTCCGCCATGTTGAAAACCACGACGCGCGCGGAATCATATAGCCGGGGATAGACTTGCGTGAACATCATCCCCCGCCCACGGGCGTCGCGCAGTTCCGCGCGGTTGGCCACCCCTAGGATCCGGGCGTGCAGGGCCATGATCTCCCGGGCGCGCGTCTCGCCGTAGCGGGCATAGTCCAGCTCCAGCTGCAAAATGGCACGGGGATGATCCGGATACTGTTGCAGCACATCCTCAGAAAGTAGTTCCCGGCTTTCCCATGTGGATGTGCGGCGCATACTCACCAGCATGGCTGGTCCCAGCACCAGCACCGGCAGCAACAACGCGACCGGTGATTTCCATTTCCCCATGAGCCATGCCATGGCGCAGCCAGCAGCCAGTCCAAACCACGGCATGGAGGGATACGCGCGATACTCCACCATGGCCTCAAGATTCACATAGAGAAACCGGATCACCAGCGGTATGAGGATC
>JAYVJI010000293.1:0-3037 GCA_043769435.1 Verrucomicrobiota bacterium | reverse complement strand
TGTCTGCGATGTGGACGACGCCCAAAAGTTCAATGGTCTGACCACTCGGCAGGGTGAATGTTTTCGCCGCGATCTCGAGCCGGGTGCTCTCTTTATCCTCGGCAAAGCGGATGTAATCCGGGAGGTCTGGTTGCGCCGTTTTTTCCACGGGAACTGATCCCGGTGAGTTTTCATCAGCCCTAGATGTAAGGGGAGCAACGGCCACGAGAAAGGCCAGAGCAAAAGCAGGAAGCGCGGAAAATTTCATGATGGGATAGTCGTTCCTAGCATGGA
This sequence comes from Verrucomicrobiota bacterium, assembly GCA_043769435.1. GTDB lineage: Bacteria > Verrucomicrobiota > Verrucomicrobiia > Verrucomicrobiales > V1-33 > JAYVJI01. Next base: position 2,764 of record JAYVJI010000293.1, on the reverse strand, counting down.
AAAGTCAATCCCGTCATTTCCGTCTCAGGGACACAGCTAAATCTATATCGCTTAGCAGGAGGGCGGGGTCTCTATTCCAGCAGGAGGGCGCCGTCCCTGCTGCGATGAGTTATCCTGCCGATCACCGATGCAGTGCATCCGGCGGAGTGCAGCGCAGCGAGGCAGGCGGCGGCCAGCTCCGGGCGAATGCCGGCGACGAGTCCCCCGGAAGTTTGGGGATCAAAGAGCAGTGGCAAATACCGGTGTGAGGCGAGGTCCCGCGCGTTTGCGATGGAGTGGACAGCGATGGCATTTCTCTCATGGAGGCTGCTGAGAATACCTGCGCCGGTGCTTTCGAGCGCGCCAGCGAGGACAGGGATGGCCTCCAGTTGCAGCACGGCACCGGTCCCGGAAGGTGCCAGCATTTCCAGCAAATGCCCGGCTAGGCCAAAGCCGGTGACATCTGTGCAGGCCGTAGCTTGATGTGCCCGCAGGACGCGACTGGCTGGCAGGTTGCTCTGGAGCATGGAGTGGATGGCGGCGTCTATCCATTTAGCTCTTGCTTGAAGCCGCATCTCTGCGGCAAACAGCGTGCCCGTGCCCAATGGTTTTGTCAGGATAAGGATATCGCCGGCGGCCAGTCCACCTTTCGTTAGGGCAGCGGCGCTCAGCAGGCCATTGCAGGTCAGGGCCAGGCCCGGCACGGCGCCCTCTGCTGTGTGGCCGCCAGTCAGACAGGCCCCGCAGTCCCGCAGTTCCCTCAGCACGCCGCTTAGTAGTTGATAGAGCAACTCTCCGGTGAGGCCATCACTGCCAAAGGGAAGCAGGCACGCCGCGAGGGCACTGTGCGGCTCTGCCCCCATAGCAAAAATATCGCTAAAGCTGTGCAGGGTAGCGATTCGCCCGAAGAGCCACAGGTCCGCCGTCAGTGCGGGCATGTAGTCCACGGTCTGCACGAGGCGGTGTCCCGCCGGCAACCGGATGACGGCGGCATCATCCGCGGCCGCTAGGCCGGTCTCGATGCCCAGAGCTTCCGGCGGCTGTGTCAGGCACTCCGGATACTCCTCCTGTAGCCGTGCCATGGTGCGGGTCAGGACGTTGCTGCCGATCTTTGCTGCGCAGCCCTGGCAGCGCAGCAGGGCCTGCCGCTGGAGTATAGCGAGGGCCCCGGGCACCGTGCGCTCATCCGTCTCGCCGGAAGCCGGCCGCGGCACTTTCATCGGCTGCAGGCCGGAAAACCGTGCCATAAAGCGGCGGTCGATATGGTCCTTCCATTTCCAGAGCCATGCTGCTTTCAGAGCCATAGTTCCCCGTGAGGCCACGGCGCTTCCGTCTGCGGTGCCGACGAGGTTGAGGGAGGCGCGTTGCGGCCGGTAGGGGTTCAAGGGTTTCCCGTGAAAAAACCGGCGGATATTTTCTGTTAGGGGACGTGCCATCCGCACGGCAAAAACACCGGACTTGGGACGGGGATGCGGCATGGAGGCCACGTCTCCCGCCGCAAAAATGCAGGGATGGCTCACTGACTGGAGGCTTCCGCTGACACTGACAAATCCCGCTGCATCCAGCGCTAGGCCGCTCTGAGCCAGCCACGCGGGAGGTCCGGCATGGAGGGCCATGATCACGAAGTCAGCCGGGTGCTCCTGACCGCCGGAGACAAAACCACCGGCCTCCACGCGGTCCATGGCGGCACCGGTGTAGATTTCCACCCCGCGCTGTCTCAGCGTATCTGTTAGGATGCGCCGCGCCCGGGAGTTGTGGGTATCCATGATCTGAGCCCCCCGGTGCCAGATGCTAACAACGGCGCGGCTGCCCAGTGCATGATTCATGCTCAAGGCCAGTTCCACGCCACCGGCCCCGCCGCCAGCCACGGCTATCCGGACTACCCTTTGCTGCGCTGCCTCCCGGATGCGCGCCCAGGCTTCCAGCAACAGCGGCACCGGCTTGGCGGGAATAGCGTGCTCCTGCGCCCCCGGCACCCCGGCCATCTGAGGTAGGCTCCCCGTGTTCAATGAGGCCACATCGAACCCCACAGGCGCCCTCCCCTCCACATAGACCAGCCGTTGCTCCACACTCAACCCTGTCACCTCCCCGTGGATAAATGCCGCCCCGGCGAAGCTGCACAGCCGCCGCAGATCGATGTGGCATTCCTCATGAGAATAATGCCCCGCGATGTGACCCGGCAACATGCCGCTGTAGGGAGCCATGGCAGCGTCGGAAATAAGCGTCAGCCTCACGCCCCGGAGCGGCTCCATACCCAGCATCCTAAGAGCCAGGGCATGGCTGTGGCCCCCGCCTATCAGGACGAGGTGCCGCACCCCTGGTTCCGTCCGGCTCTGCATTTCTCCACGGGAGCAAGACATCCGCGATCCGGCAAGAGGAACCATGTGCTCTTCCGGAATCCATGGAGGCAGATATAATCTTGCGCCATAATTGGTCGTTTATTTCTGGCCGACCACTTGTAACCAAACCCCTCCCCAGCCCGCCCGAGCCGCGGCAGATGGATTCCCTCATGTGCGGAACGGCGGACCCCTGGCTGCATGGCCATGAGCCAAACAAAACAAAACTCTGGGTGCCGCATCGTCCGGTTCCCAGGCCGATGATGTCGGTATCGATAGTGCGAGATGGATCAGGCTCGCGCCCTGCCACACACCGGCCTCCACCAGCACGCCGTCGTCCGGCACTTCCTGGGCCAGTTGTTCATACCATGTGGCATAGTCGAACCAGCCATGCACCCGGTTGCGCCAGAGGAACTGCTCCACCGCGATGCGTCCGCCATGACGGTCGT
>JAYVJI010000292.1:0-12868 GCA_043769435.1 Verrucomicrobiota bacterium | reverse complement strand
CATCCGCCCCAACACCCACTGTTCGTCCCCATCTCTAAAACATGCCCCGCCACCACCCCGTCCACCGGCACGCGGGAATATTTCCGCTGCTCCACCCCCATTCCACCCAGCCCCCCCACCGCACCGCCGCTACGGCTGGGCCATCGGCCGGCATAACCCGTTGGTAACAAGCGCCCCGCCGACTCCTGAAAATATCCGAAAATAAAATTGACACGACGCGCCAATTCTGTAATATTCGATACACAACGCAAGCTCATATGAATGCACAACGCAAGCTCATATGAAACAAAATCGCCGTACGTTCATCAAAAGTTCCGCCACCACCACCGCCTCCGCCACTGTGTTTGCGGGGCTTATAAATACGCCAGGGTTGGCCAATGCTGATACCACGGCGCAGGTCACTACGCAGCCAGTTACGACTGAGATGTCCAATCATAAATGGACAAGAGAATTTACGAAAGAGGGTCTCGGTGAAGATGAAAACAAGCAAGCGGCGTATGACGAAGCGCTCGCTGCCTATAACGTAGCACAGGCAACTGGAAAAACACCTGTCTACGCTGGGACCACCAATGAAGCGTTACATGGCTGGGAAAGCGGCGATGGGATCATCCACAATACTGGGGATACGGGAACAGCTTTCGCTTTCGCTAAAGCGCATTTTAGTGAAGTGAAAAATGCTAATGGAGTAATGGAGTTAGAATTGCCTGGAAGTGCCGCATCGCCTTCGGAAACATGCAAACCAAAGTTAATACAAGTTCAACTTCTGCCGACTAATGGTCCACTGCCCGTTGAAGCGGACAGCGACGAGTCTTTGCTAAGATAGTGTCCAAGTCACAAAAAAAATCATTGGCTGCTGCTGTCGTATCATTCCTTCTCGGAATGTTGGGTGGTTCTTTGTTCTCACGCGATTCAGGAGCGTCTGCTCAGTCGGTGAGAGACGTGCAGCTAGGGCAAACACAGAAGCAGAGCAAAAATCACATCCAAACCGCCCGAGGCATTGTATCTGCCCCTGCTAAAAAAACGCAGGCTGCTGGCCGACCTGAAACCCCAGAGATGGTGGCGATTCCGGTGCGATATGCCAAGTCCCTTCTCCAGTGTCCGCTTGATGCCGGGCTGCAGCCTAAATCCAATAGCCTTAGCGCAATGGGCGTGGGCCCTAGTCATCAGCCGCAGATCAAAGCTGCATTTGCGGAATTCGTTTCCATCCTCGAGCAGATTGAGTGTGAAAATAAAAAACTGGTTTCAAACAGCGTAGGCGAGCATTATGAAATCAATCCATTCGAACTGCCGCCCGGAAACTTCACGAAATTAAAAGCGGCCCTGTATTCCATACTAGGGGATAATGACTGGCGAGCGAATTTACTTCTCACGGCGCTTAACGATTCTCCTTTTGCCGGTGGGCTTGGCCGATTCCGGCAGGAACTTGCTATAGAAACCGACAAGGATACCAGCGGTGGCATTTCAGACATGATAAAGAGTAAGAGCTTTGATGTGCAGGGAAATGAAATCGGGGGCACCAGTTTTCAGGTCCAGTCACCACTTCCCCGGTATCACCTCATTTTCCAAGAATTGGACACCCCACCAGTAAAATGACTGCAAAGAACCTGTATCCGTGGCTAATTGACTTTGCGATTTGCATAGGGGGCTTGGGCCTAGGGGTTCTTGTCTATGCGCTTTTTTTCGATACCACCGAAATTGGTGGCCGGCATTCAGCGCCTCCGCCCCCCGATATGCGCCACTGAGCGGAAGCATTGAAAATACACTACCGCCGGAGTCCGTCCGGACCGAAACTTATGCGCTTCTCACAGACGGGGATACCTTGTTAGTACCCGTACGGTGCTTCCGCGATTTGCTCCTTGAAACACTGGAGAGCACGTTAACTCCCCGTTTGATTCTTCTACAAAGATTGGAGATGACTCACGCTCAGACCGAGGAAGTTTTGCTGGCTTTTGAAGATTTCGTGTCGAAACTTCAGGACTTGGAAGATCAAAACAAACAACTTGTTTCCAGTCCTGAAGGGGAGCACTTTGAGATAAAGCCATTCTCAATGCCAGTCGAGTTATTCTCAAATCTTGAGACCAGATTGAGGAGGGGGCTAGGAATTGGCGATTGGCGGGTGCCGTTTCTGATCAATGCGCTAAAAACATCCCCTTTCTCAGGTGATTTCGGGAAGTACAGACAGGAAATCAGCATTATCACAACCAGCAGCTCGCCGGGCACGATGTACCACCAAGTTCAAAGCCGGTTATTCGACCCCAAAGGGAACCAAGTTAATACCGTCTCCATTGGAAGTGAGACTGGAATAATCCCTCCCCGTTATAGCAGAATCTTCCAACCCCCATCCAAATAGCCGTTGCTCGAAATCGTTTTTTCCTCAGATATTGCGGGTTTTCACCGGAATTCCACCGTGATCAGGTTCTATTCTCAGGCGTTCCGGGAATTTGTCGGTCAGGTTTTATTGCCAGGAATTTCTCCCTTTATTTATGATTTCATTGGCGAAGCCTCCAAGTCAATTTTGTCCGTGCGGACAGCCTCCGCGCAGGCAACTTCCCGTGCCACGTCGGCTCCGCCGTTTTTGACCGCCTTCAAGTCATCCCCGACGCCACTGACTGGGACCGCTGCTTGGCCATGGGCCTCGATCAACTGGTGCTGTGCGATCTGGCTCCGTATTTCGAGGAGGACTTCGAGGGGAACCTGCTGATGGGCCGGACGTTCGGGCCGGGGAATACGCTGGGCCACCAGATGGCGGGGCGGGGCGGGGCGGGTTGCCGAAGAAGCTGCGGCACGCGGCGGACTATCCGTATTTTTACATGTGGTGTGGAAGGTGGACGCGGTGAGTGATCCGGCACTGGGATTGAAGGAGAAGGCGCTGCCGTATCCCGATGTCCACTGGCTGAGTGTGAAAGCGGCGCTGGCGAAGTCGCCGCGCTGGCTGGGCCGGGCGGCGATGGTGCGGTTCCGCCCCGGGGTGAAGGCCCTGCCTTGGCTGAAATCCGCAGCCCCGCTGCCGGAATGCGTGGTGCTGCAAGGTCTGGTCACCGCCGCTGGTGCCGGAGCCATCGTGAGCCTTGGATATAGCCGGCTTTGCCGCATCACCCGTGCCGGCTGGCCCGGCGGCGGACCGGCCCCGGCGTCGCTGGAATTCGCCCCGGCGGATGGCGCAGAATTCCGCCTAGCGGAGGGCGATGACCTCTACCTGCACCGCGCGCAGCCGCATCCGTCCCAACGGAAGTAACCGTCCACAACAGGCAGCAAGCAAAGCGCCACGCGCAGCATCACCGCCGCGGGATCAGCCTGATGGTCAGGAATCCCATCGCGCGGCGTGTCAGGGATACTTCAGGGTTTAAAGGAGGCGTTCTCCTTGTCCCCTCCACTGAGCACATAGGCCACCAAGTCCAGGATCTCGTCCTTTTTTAGCATCATCAACAGCATGGGCGGCATCGGGGATACCGTGCTGGTTTCGATGCTCTTCACCTCCTTGCGGTCAAAATTGACCCGTTGGTCAGGATCGCTCAAATCTGTGTTCAAAGTGACGGAGTCACCATTCAGATTCACCACCACTCCACTGATCATGTCTCCGTTGTTCTTGGTCACAATGATGGGAGCAAACTGCTCGTTGATAACTTTGCTGGGATTGATGATCTGATCGAGAAAATCATGCGCGCTATAGCGCCCTCCGGAACCTGTCAGATCCGGGCCATTCATGCCGCCGGCATTCCCGAATCGATGGCAGGCGAAGCACGCCGCGGCTCCGAACATCTTGCGCCCGTTTTCAAAATTGCGGCCCTTCATTCCGGTAGCGGCTGCCGCACTCAGTTCCTCCAGCGTCCACTGCACAGGGGTGCGTCCTGTGAACAAATCGCCTGCGGTTTCGTATGCGGATTTCACTTCAGGTTTTCGGGCGATGAGTTCGGCATGGGTTGACAACTCAGCCGGGGTAAAGGTTGCCAGCGAGTCGTTCCTGATGAACTCCATGAACTTGGCGAAGCTCGAGCCTCCGCGGTAATTGGCTGCCTTCAGAAACCACTCCAGCTGTGCCGTGCGCAGTGCAGGAGTCCAGCCGGCCTTCAACATGCGCAGACTCCGGGCGAACTCCATCTGCGGCTCCTGGCTGGGTGCCCCCGTGATAAGTGCCATGCCCTTAGCCGCAGTGTTAGGCGCTTGAAGGTAGCACAGCGTCTCACATAGCAGCCAATTCAGCTCAAAGCTCTCATCGGGAAACGCCGGGTCCAGTTTTCCAATGATGGCCGCCACCGTGGCGTCGTCGGGATTCCCGAACCGGTGCAGCACGATTTGCATGATGCGGACATACTCCAGCCTCTGCGCATGGCTCAAAGCAGCCCAGTTCAACTTGAGGAGAGCGGCATACAATTTATCCCGCATCGCAGTATCCACCGTGGCACCGGGAGCACGATGAGTGGGACAGACACCCGTCGATTCAGCCAGTGCCAGCAATAGCGCCAGCTGGCGGGTCACGTCCGTTTCCGTTAGCGCCCTGATCTCCCACTCCGCCACCGGCTGATGCTGGAGGGCGATGCGCGCAGCCCAGCGGATGAAGCGGTCCGGGCTGTTCAAATGCGGCCACGAGGTGCTCACAGCATCCGGATCCTGGTGACCATGAAACGCCTCCAGTTGATGACGCAGTGCCCGCTCCGGTGTGACCACCGGCTTGCTGGGAACCGATGCGGTATCTTCGCTGCCAGTGTAGCTGACCCGGTAAAGGCCGGACTGCACCTTGCGTCCGCCTATGGCCAGATACATGGCGCCGTCCTGCGGGTGAATGATCGCATCGGTCACCGGCAGTGGTGATCCTGACAAAAACTCCTCCTTGGTGGCCGTGTAGCTGGAGCCTGCCTCCTTGAGGTGAACGGCATAGACCTTGCCCCAGCTCCAGTCTAGGATAAACAGGGCTCGCTGGTATTTGGCAGGGAACTTCGCGCCGTATCCGAAGGTTGTGCCGGTAGGAGATCCTGGTCCTACATTCAAAACGGCAGGCAGATTATCACAGTAGAATTCAGGGTATTTACCTGCACCATTGCGCCAGCCATACTCGGCACCGCTGACGACATGATTGATCCGCGTGGGCCGGTACCATGGAGTGTTGAAGTCATACTCCATGTCGGCATCGAAGGTGAAAAGTTCCCCGTCATGATTGACTGAAGCATCATAGATATTCCGAAACCCGGAGGCGAAAATCTCAAACTGTTTTCCGTCTGGCGAGACCCGGTAAATAATGCCGCCGGGCGCCATCACATCGCGATTATGCCCGCGACCATCGGGCATGCGTGGCAGCAAGTGATCATCACCCCAAACTCTGGGGACTGGTGAGGAAGGAACGGTTTCTGTCAGGATGGCATTGTTGCCACAAACCAAATACAGCCCTTTGCCATCAGGAGTTGGCACCACCGCGTGTACGCCGTGGTCGCCTTTAGAATCAAACCTGCGCAGGAGTTCCACCTTGTCCAGCTGGTCGTCAGTATCGCTGTCACTGATGCGATAGAGTCCGCTGGGGCTCTTTTGCTCATAGTCATTCACCCCGGCATAGAGCGCCCCGAATGCGAAAACCATCCCATTAATGGCCCGCACGTTTACAGGGACTTTTTGCACGTCCTGAGGCTGTACAGTCTGTCCAGCTGCGGGTGCCGGGAAACGGTAAAGGTCCCCGTACTGATCACTGGCGTAGAGCCGGCCTCTATCGTCAGCACACAGGGCCACCCACGATCCCTGCTCGCCTCCGGGAACGGAGTAGAGCAACTCTACTTTGAAGTCTTTGGCCGCCTTTATCCGAGCGACCGGCGTGGCGGTATTTTCACCGATAGCCTGCCCCGCATTCGCCTTCCTTTCCTTTGTTGGTTTGGCGGGTGGCGGAGTGGCTGGGGGAGTTTGTGCTGCGGCAGGTTTTGGCCTTGGCGGGTTTTCTATTTTCTGAGCGTCATTGGGAATATTTGACTTCTCAAAAGAAACCATCCCTCCTTCCGGCAAATCTTTGAGCATGACATCCCGGATCTGAACAACCATGGCCGGCCCGCGATGGATTTGGAATGCCAGCAATCCCTCCATGGCACGGGCCTTCGCATCGTGATCAACCAGATCGATGGTGAGTTTGCCGTCCAGCTTATGGATCAGGTGATTGCCCTCTGCTATGACTGTGTAGTCGTGCCACTCCGCTACGTTTGCGGGGACGGCTTCATGCTCTGCTACCAGCCATTTGGCTCCCGCTGGATCAACCACTACGCTCTGACCATTTTGGGCCACAATGCCGCGCCCGCGCTCCTCATAGACCATGGCGTTGTTCAATGCCGCTGGATGCACATCACACTGGTAACCACCGATAGCCCAGGCACCCACAGCGGGCAGTTCCTTGCTGCGGTATTGAATGCCTGTATTGCTCGCGGTGACTTTGATCTTTGCGTGCAGCTCAAAATTTTTCAAAACACCGCCCCGCCAGATGATAAACTGATTGTATTTAAGCTGGTCCGGCCCCGTGGTTTTACCGGTGATACAGCCGTCCTGCACGGACCAAAGCTCCGGATTTCCATCCCAGCCAGTAAGATCCTTGCCATTAAACAGCGGGCGAAAGCCTTCCTGCGCGCAGAGCGAAAAGTTGAGAAGCAGACTGGATAGACATAGAAGTAATTTCATGATGATCCTGCACCGGGCAGAAAATGCCGGGATTGACCAGCGATATTTATCTACGTGGCTTGCGGCAGCTTTCCGTCTCTGCGGCGTGGCGGGACTGCGCGATTTAAACGCTGCCCATGAATCCAAGATTGCGCCTGTTGAAGCGGTAAAGATTTGGCAGCATGACATTGAGATTGGCATCATTGACGCCGAACCAGCGGGCGAGGGTCGCCGCGTATTCATCGACGCTGGTGGTGGGCAGCCAGCGGCCTCCGCCGATGTCATGTATCCCGCCCAGCCGCAGTTCCGGCATCTCGCCATAAATGTATCCACCCCGCACTGCTCCCCCTGAGATAAGGGTGTGGCTGCCCCATCCGTGATCCGAGCCGCCATCGTTGCTGCCATAGGTGCGTCCGAAATCACTGCCCGTGAAAGCTGTTACATTATCCGCCAAGCCCAGGCCTGTCATGGTGTCTGCGAGGGCCTTCATGTTGCGGCTCACGGCACGGTACAGACTTTGCTGTGAGGATAGCTGACCGGTGTGCGTATCGAAGCCACCGACGCGGCAAAAGAAAATCTGCCGTTTGAGCCCGGTGGCATTTCTGGCGGCAATCATGCGGGCGATGGTTTTGACCTGCCCTGCAAGACTGCGCACGCTGCCCACGTCCGGGGTCGCATTCGGGCTGCGCAGCGGGCCGGGGGCGGCGGCGGTGCCGTCGAAGTGAGTGTTGATGACGGCATGATCCGCAGCGGAGATTCCCGTTAGGGCGGCATTGATCTGATCCCCCGCCTCGATGGCAGAGGTGAACATGCCGGAGTAGTCCCGCTCATTCAGACTGGGACTAATGCGGCCATCTGCCACTATGTCCCGAATGGTATTGGACCGGGTCACATTGCTGGTGAATCCCCGGAGCGTTTTCGCCCCTCCTCCGGCATTCCCGGTGCTGGCCGTGGCTATTTGGAACTGAGTGACATCGCGGCCCACTTCCCATGTGTTGAATCCCGCAGCGGAAATAGCCAGCGAGACCCGTGAGGAGCCGGAGTATGACTTCAATAGATCCACGCAGCGCCCGCCCCAACCGGTCTGCGATGGCTTGTCGGAAACGGATGTCTGCCACTGCACGACCTGGTCGTTGTGGGAACCGATCTGAAGCGGCTTTTTCCCGTTACCCTTGTAGAGCGCCTTGGTCAGTGGCTCCACCAGCGTCCCCACGTTAGCGAGGACGGCAAGGTCGCCGCTGTCGAACATGGTCCGCAGTTCCGGACACGCTGCATGGATCCCGAATGCGCGGCCATCTGTATGGGCCATGCTCAGCGGCAGCAGGGAATTGCTGTTCACAGGCCCGGGAGTGTTAGAAAGGGCTATGGATCCGCGGGCGGTCACATAATCGGCGTATTCCCCACTGCCATTTGGGACCAGCAGGTTATTGGCATCATTCCCGCCGTCGAGGAAAAAGCAGACCAGTGCTTTGTAGTCAGAGAAGGGATTCAGATCAGGGCTCTGAGCCATGGCGCTCTGGATCAGCCGGAGATCGTAAAGGGCTTGAAAGGCGGGGAATCCGAAAGCCAGTCCACTGGCGCGCTTGAGAAACGAGCGGCGGCGAAGAAATGATTGTGAGTCCATGATGGGATGGGTGCAGTGAATTGTTAGGCAGGGATTTATTTCTGGATGGAAAACTCGTGGCTTATTGTGATCAGGTAGACCGCGTCACATACCCTGGTGCGCCGCTGTGCCAGCTCCGAGGCTCCTCCGATGGTGACGGGCAGCGTGTTTAGATAGGTCTGAATACGGGTCCTCAGCGTGCTGGACATGCGTCCGTGGAGCAGCAGGGTGTTGAGCCTGTCCAGCAGGTTGCCTGTGTTATGAGCTAGGGCGATCTCCGGATTCTCCAGAGCATTGGTGCGGACAGCAGGATTACTCAGCGGCCACGGGTAGTTAGTAGCGCTGACAGGGCGGGCGCTGAACTCCAGCTTGATGTCGCTGTTGGCCCCGATCCCAGTGGTGCCGGTGTCATTTCCCGCTAGGATGTAAAAGTAGTTAGCAATATCGAATACCGTTTTCTCAGAGAGTATCTGGAACTCAGGTCCATAAAGGCCTAGGCTGCCCGTCTCTCCGGGGTAAACGTAGTCAGGCTCGTAAAAATTGAAAACCGTGGGGGAATACATCGGCGTTTGTGACTGCAGGCCCAGATCATTTTCCCGGAGTGCCCACGAGTCTGCGCCCGGATGTGTTTTTTCCGTCCATGTCATGGGGCTCACTCCGAGTTCAGTGAGGGGGCCGGTTTGCTGATAGAAAATGCTGCCGCTGCTGGCGGTGAAATGCACGCGAACGTAGTTTCCGGCCAGCTCAGTGACGGTGTCCCCTTCAGGGCTTCGCACGAGAGGCAGGCCATCCCCGGAGAAGTCATAGAGGCCATTTTCCGCGGGGTTGGTCTGTGCCCTCACCAGCAACTTCATGCCTGCCCAGATCCGGTTCGTTCCTATGAACGTGAGGCCATTGGCATCCACGGGATGGGGCAGGGAGAGATCGACATTGGCCGTGGTGACCGTGCGGGCATCCGGCAGGAGATTGACCGGCTGGCGCAGACTGGCTAGGGAGTAGCCCCGCAGCGCGCGCAGCATCGCAGTGGTGCGGAGGACGGGCTCCCGCAGGTGTCCAAAGCCTGCACTCGCCCGCTCAGTGGCACCCCTCGCTTCCGGATCAATAAGGATCGCCTTCACCAGTGCCGCCATGTCGCCCCGCACGCCCTGTCCATTGTCATCAAAAACCTGCGCTGTCCTGTAAATATAACCGGCGGTGGGATTAGCGGTGACGAGTCGCTGGATCAGCTGACGGGCGATGAATGGCCCGACATTGGGATGATGAAAAAGGAAGTCGTGGGCTGCATCCAACTCAGCCTGGACACTGACTGCATCGGCGACGTTTGCAGCATGAGAGATCACGGTGTTGTCCGGCAGGTTTTTCTCTCCTCCGGCGTGGAAGGCGGGAACGAGCTTCATGGGCCGCAGGTAGTCAGTGCTGTTACCGGAGTTGAAGCTGTTGTTGTCTGCGAAGTGCGTCCAGCCAGTGAAAACATGGGCCAGTCCGACCACATCATCACCGCTGTAGTTGGCTACAGGCAGGCCCTTGGCATCCAACACCAGCGTCCCGTCCGGGTGAACCCGCTTCAGTCCGATGGAAAAAAGCTGCATGATCTCACGGGCATAGTTTTCGTTAGGCAATCTGCCGAGTGCCGGATCCGGCTTTTTGTTCCGCATCATATCAAGGTACTTACCCATGGCCGGATTCATGGTGACCCGGTCGAGGAGCGTGCGGAAATTTCCGAGCGAATGATAAGTCAAAAGGTCATAGTAGTGGGCTAGGGCGAGCGGGGATTCCCGTAGCGATGGATCTCCGGAAACCACGAAGATCTGGCTCAGTGCAAAGGCCACGCGCTGGCGAAGTTGATCCGGGGCAGTGACGGCCTGTTGCCACCACGCCCGCAGGAAGTCCTCGCTGGAATAGGGATTTCCGCTGCTCTCGTAAAAGTACTGCATGTGCTCACGGATGAGTGCAGAGAGGCGTCCGCTGCCTGTGGTCACGGTGCGTGTGAGCGCGGGCAGATAGGCGGGCAGGGCCATGTTGGCGGCGCTCGGTGCGGTGATGTTTGGCAGCGTCTGCGTGAATAATACTCCGGGATCATCACCCGGGCTGAGCGCCAGCTGCGCATCGATCCATCCCTGAATGCCCAGCGCCTTTACTGACTCAATGGAATCCACATCCCATGGCACCGCTCCGTCGACATCCGGCTTGCCGCCAAAGCTGGCCTGCATGAGGAAGCGAACGGCCTCGTTATCTGTTAGGGCCGGCCAAGGAACGGTGGATGGAGGAGCCGGACGTTCGAAGGTGCGCTTCCCGCCGGCCGGACGGAAGAATCCTTTGATTTCACCAGCAGGGTAAGCCGCCGTGTGGAGGTTGATGTAAGCCTGGCCACCGGTGATGGCGCTGACCACATCTTGCACGGTGTGATTTCCCGTGGCAGTGAAAGTCCACGTATACAAGCCTTCCGGCGTGGGCTCTGCGTCATCAATGTCATAGAGAATGGCCCCAACAGGCCCCGGAGTATTACGCCCATCATGGATGTGCTGGTTAGTGATAGGTCCGGTCAGGCCACCATAGGAATAACTGAGTGAAGCAGAGGAGGCATCCGGTGCCACAAGGAGCACCGCGAGGCCGCTTCCCTTGGTTGTCGATCCACCCTGCGGCGTCAGCTGGGCGACATACAGAGTGCCCGGAGCGGTCTGGGCAGCGGCAGAATCATACGGAGTAAGAACATGGGCGGGGATAGTGACAGGGGCGCTCGTGCCCGGTGTTTGCCAACCGACGCGGAGGGCACTCGCTGTGCCTCCGGCTTCAGCTCGCCGGGATTCTACGTAGTAGCGCTGACCCGCACGCAGGCGCACTGGCAGTGATCTCTGTGTTGCCGTGGCGGTATATGAGCCCTGCGCATTGGCAGCGCTATGCAGCCACGCGCGCTTTATCAGTCTGGAGGGATCATTGTCCCCGGAGATCCAAAGCTCAGCAGTCTCATCAGCCGAGGAAAGGTAAAAAGTATAGAGGCCGGACTGCGGAGCGGTCAGCCATCCGCGGCAGCGTTCGCCATAGGCGGCTGCGGCGGCGGGCTCGCTTACATCCCATGCTCCCAGGGAGGTGGCAGTCGCGGGGGCCGTATCCAGCGGCAGGTCTCCCAGCTTGGTGGAGTTGAATCCAGTCCAGAGATCACGCGCTAGGCCCGTGCCTGCGGGCACCACCCAGATGGTGAGCGCCGTGGCTGAAGTGCCTATGGCATTCTCCGCACTGACAGTGGCGAAGTGCAGTCCCGCAGCCACCGTCGTGGTTCCGGTGATGAGTCCAGTGACGGTATTCACACTGAGTCCGGTCGGTAATGCTCCCGCACCAAAGCCGGTGATGAAACCGGTTCCGGTGATTTGATAGTTCACCGGCTGTCCGCTGTAGGCGACGATAAGCTGATTCGATGAAATGCCGGGAATTCCTCCGCGAGCACCATATCCCGCAGGATAGAGACGGTCCGCAGGCACAAGGGTCTTGCCCCCGCCGGGGACACTCCAATTAAGTTGAACGGCGGAATTTCCTGCCTCATCGTGGTACTCCAGGCGGATGTCCGTGCGCTGTCCCGCGGCCAGCGTCACTGCGCCGGAGGTGACTTCTATATTGCTGGAGCTGTCCCATTGCGAGGCAGGACTGAGGAGCTGACCACCGACCCAAAGCCTGGCACCGGAATTGGCCAGCAGGCCAAAGGTGTAACTGCCGGAAACCGGGGGCTCGACCTGTCCGGTCCACACGATGGAATGATTGTCAGCATCCACAAAGAGCAGGCTGGGAAACTGATTTTGCAGAGCCCAGCGATTGGTGGCTACGTAGGTGGTAAAATCCAGCGGACCATCCACCCGGGTCTCCTTCAGATCAGCAGGATTGAAATTCAGCCCGGACACATAGGGTTCACTGCTATTGTAAACCAACGACGAATTATCATAGTAACGTCCGGTGAGTCCGGTGCCGGTGCCGGGCTCCTGAATCAGCAGCGAAGCCCCTGACAGCGCGCCGATGGAGTACCCCAATCCGGCATTCAGCGCCAGTTGGACAGACTCGCCGGCGGGCTCAGGCACGGCGTCTACGACCGGTATGATGGTGACGGCCACGGATGTTTCACCCATTCCGAAAACAGCCTGCGCAGGTGCGCTGAAATCCACCCCGCGCGCGGCGGTGCCCGCCCAGGTGAGGCCCACATTCAGCGGCCCCAGACCACCGGTGCGCAGGATGCGGAAGGTGCCGGTATTCCCCAGCTCATTTGCCACTGCGTCTTCAGCAACAACGTGCAGCACGCTGGGCGCGGTGAGGCGCATTTTGACAAGGGCCAGATCATCAATTCCATCTCCGTCAGTATCAGGGATGTTAGCATCGCTGGCGGCCTGAGATTCCTCCCAGTCTGTAAGTCCGTCGCCATCCGAATCAAGGTCGCTTACCTTGATCTGCAGAAACATGCGCCCCGGTGCCGCCGGGTAACTGCCAGTCAAGTTCCCTCCTGTTCCCAACTGTGCCACTCCGGCATCCACCCACTCTGTTAAATTTTCCGAGGCTTGCACCTGATACAGCTTTCCCGCCACTCCCTTCCACGTTGCCCGCACAGTGAGGGTATCCACATTTACGGAAGCAAAATCGAGCCGGTCTTTGCCATCAAGGGGACTC